>NZ_CANLRP010000030.1 GCF_947493425.1 uncultured Microscilla sp.
GTTAGGTTTTCGTTGAAAGAAAGCCACCTCGTTGGATCCCCGACAGGATGCCAAGGAGGTGAAGGACTGGAAAACCCAAACGCTTCCTGATTTACAAGTGGAGGCTCGTACAGAAAATCGGACTATTTTCTATGCGGATGAGTCTAGTTTTTTGCTTAATCCTCATTTCCAAGGGACTTATTGGCCTAAGAATGAAAGTTTTCAGCTCCATAATTGGGATAAGCAGTTTCAGACCTATGGGGTCTGTGGTGCCATCAGTGAACAGGGAGATTGGATATACCAACACCAGGAAAAAAGTTTCAAGGGAGAAGATATGGTTCGTTTTTTAAAACAATTAACCGACAAAATTCCAGAGAAAATCACCTTGATTTGGGATGGAGCCAGCATCCATCATTGTAAGAAAGTCAAAGCATTTTTAGAGACTTTGCCCAAAGGAAGGCTCAAGGTAGTAAGGCAGCCAGCCTATTCCCCGGCTCTCAATGCGTCGGAACAAGTTTGGAATTACCTCAAAAATGTAAGTTTAAGGAACAGAGTATTCAAGAATATAGAAGCATTGAAGAAAGAACTGAGCAAGGCGTTAGAAAAGTTTGAGCAACAATCCAAACTCATTACTCAGTTCTTTAAACATCCAGAAGTAGCTTTTTATTAATCTTTAAAAGACTGCACTATGAGAGTTTGTCGCTTTTTTTTACCAATAGTCTGCAGTTATTTATATTGCTATACCTCTGGTCATTTCTCGTTTAAAATGAGGACCAGGCAACGACTCTAATTCAAAGCCTGCCGCTTTCAAATCTCGTTTAAATTGCCCTTTGGCACAGTAAGTTACCAGCATTGCACCTAAAGCAAGATGTTGTCTTATTCCCTGGAGCACTTCTAAAGTCCATATTTCGGGGTGTTTGGAAG
The DNA here is from genome assembly GCF_947493425.1 of uncultured Microscilla sp. Lineage (GTDB taxonomy): Bacteria > Bacteroidota > Bacteroidia > Cytophagales > Microscillaceae > Microscilla. The sequence continues at coordinate 904 of NZ_CANLRP010000030.1, forward strand.
GGGCAAAAGCATCGAAATAGACCAAGTCAAAAGTGGGGATATTTTCAAGGGTATGTTGGGTAAATAAAACCTCTATAGTAGTCTGTGCCTTATACAATTGAAAGTTGTCTGTTACTGTTTGCCACTCGTTCCAAGGGCATTCATGCAATCCTTTGTACAAGTCTGCTGCGCTGGGTTGGTCAATTAACTGTTGATAGTTGAGTTGCTCTACCACTGTAGCTGGCACAGGAAAAGGCTCCACCCCAAAGTAATTGATTTTGTGTGAGCTGTTGTGTACCTCCAGTGCAGTAAGTAAGGCATTTAGCCCAGTGCCAAAGCCCACTTCCAAAATAGTAAGTTCCGTTTTGTGATCCAATAAGTGCTTAAGCCCGGCATCAATAAACACATGGCGAGATTCTTCAATGGCTCCTCGGCGCGAATGATAGATTTCATTGAAAGTTTTGCTAAATAAGGTATGTGATCCGTCTTCAGTTTCTATGATTTCGATGTCCATGACAAATTCTATTTTAGGGGTAAAACTAAAAAGAATCAGCCATTGAGCATTACCCAATGGCTGATTCTTTTATAACATTGTGCCTGTGTTTATTTTCTTGTACCAAAGAAAATGGTCAGGTATACTGATGAAAAAAACTGTCGGTTAGAGATGGGGGCAACAGAAGATGGGTTTTGGAGTAACTCTATTTTTCTGGTAAAGGCCTCATAATGAAAACCCGCTTCAAATCCAGTCACACTATTTTTAAACGCGCCAAAATCAAAACTGAACCCCAATTTGGCGTTGATTCCGGGTACAATGCTTGCATTTTGGAAACCTTCTAAAAAATTGCCTGCCCCTACAATTTGACCAGGATCGTGTATGTCAGGATCGAAAGGAACAGAGGTAATGCTTTGGTCTTGAATATTTTGATACAACACATGGTAGGGTTTTTCGATGCCAATTGAAGCTCCTACTGCTACCACTGCTGACACCTGTACCCCTTCATCAGGGGCTTTGCGGAACAAAATGATATCGCGGCCATAAGTAGGGCGAATCACATACAGATAATTAACCTTATTGAAAATATACGAATTGCCTGTAAAGCTATTTAGGCGAGTTTCTTTGTTATGCTTTACGTTCACTATTTCTACACCAAATGTGGAGTATTGGCGCATTTTAACCGTATTACGCAAGGCAGAGAGTTTAAACATTATCCCTCCTATCAACCCTCCGTTGGTATTAAAGTTTACTCCATAGATAAACTCACGACTATAAATTTCATCTTGTGAAAGCAACTGCGCCCGAACCGCACTCAATGGCAATAAGGCCATACCTAGAATACATATAATTGTTTTTAATTGCATTAGAATTAAGAATGTTGTGGTAATGAAATGATGCGCAGTAGAGTATACACTCTTATTAAAACTACCATGTTTTACCGTTAAAAAAAAACTTTTGTGGTTTAGACTATCAAAATTATATAATTTGCCAGCAAAATAACAACTGTTGTAAGCAAAGCATCCGTTTACCTTGTTTGCTTCGCATACTATTTATTTACATTAACTCGAAAAAACGTCTTTTCGTTTCAAAACTATTTTATTAACAATGGCAACAGCAAGTACTATTTATACTGGAGAACTGAGAACTTCGTCTACTCATATAAAATCTGGCAATACGTTGGTAACCGATGCTCCTACTGACAATCACGGCAAGGGAGAAACCTTCTCTCCTACCGATTTGGTAGCCACTGCTTTAGGCGCTTGTATGCTCACGGTCATGGGCATTTGGGCAAGAACCGCCGATATTGACCTGACCGATACCCAAATAGAAACCACTAAAGTAATGGGTAATAACCCGCGCAGAGTGTCTGAAATACACATCAACTTTCAGTTTCCGACAAGTTTGCAATTGACCGAAGCGCAGCAAACCAAGCTCAAAGAAGTAGCCTTGAACTGCCCGGTAGCCAAAAGTTTGAGTGCTGACCTCAAGCAAGTGGTTACTTTCAGTTGGTAGATATAAAAAACACCTGTCACCACTATGGCAGGTGTTTTTTATTATTTTGTTGATGTTGAGCAAGGGATTTTTAGGCAAATCTTAAAGTAAACACGGTTTCGACCTGTGGGGTAGAGCTTACATTGATGGTGCCTCCATGCAAACGCATCACCTGCTTCGACAAGCTCAACCCAATACCTGAGCCATTTTTTTTGGTGGTAAATAAAGGGATGAATACTTTTTTTTGTGCTTCCTCGCCAATCCCAGTTCCGTTGTCATATACTTTGATGACCACCTTCCCTACCTTGTCAATGCTCGCAATAAGGCTAATTTGTTTATCTTCCTTGTCTTCTACAGCATGGGTAGCATTTTTGAGTAAGTTGATGAGTACCTGTTCCAACAAGTGAGGGTCAGCAATCAACTGTAAGTCTTCAGGGTAGGTTTGACAAGAGAACCGTATCCCTTCTTGTTTCATTTCTTCTTTGAGTAAGGTATTGATTGATTCAAAAAGCTCTTTTACCGACAAGGTTTGCAAATCGGGCAAGGGAATTTTGGTCAGGTTACGAAAATCACGCACAAAATGAATCAATCCCTCCGACCTGCGCTGAATGGTACGTACTGCCTGGTGCACATCTTCCAACGATTCAGTAAAATAATCGGCAGGTAGCCTGATTTTTTCTTCTTGTGTACCTTGTTGGTGGTCTGCGATTTCTTTTTTATAATACTCTAAGTCTTCGTGTACTGTGGCCGACAACGATGCAATAGGCGTAACCGAGTTGATAATTTCGTGGGTCAATACCCTGATCAGGTTTTGCCAGGCTTCCATTTCTTTTTCCTCTAGTTCACTCTGAATGTCCTGCAACGACACAATCTTAAACTGTTTGCTTCGCAATGTAATGTTAGTAGCGCGTACAATCAAGTGGGCAATTTCTTCATTCATTGTCAGCTTTACCACCTCACGGGTTTTATCCGAGATACTATTTTCTTGTGCGATTAACTGTACCAAAGGCTGGTGAGTGTCACGCAATTGTTTGATATGACTCAGGTGGTTGATGTTTAACAACTTTTGAGCAGCACTATTGATCAGTTGCACACTGCCTGTTTCATCCAGTACCAACAAGCCAATGTCTATGTGTTGTACAATGGTTTTGAGGTAATGGTATTGCGCTTCTTTTTCGGCGCGCACTTCCTGAAACTTTTGAATGACCCGATTAAATTGGGTATTGAGGTTGTCAAAAGACTGTCCTAAGCCCCGTGAAGTATAGGTTTGAGAAAAATCGTCATATTCTATCGAGTCTAAAAACTTGCTGTAGGCAACATTGGTGCGTTCAGCGTACTTGATGAGCATCCCTACCTGTATAAAAATAATACTACTGAGCGTAAACATAGAGATGTAATAGCTTGTCTGGAGTAGCAACCAAGCAAACCCAAAGATACTCAAAGCCAGTATCAATATTCTGAAAATGAGTCCAGTACGAAAGAGTTTAAATACCATATTTTTCTAATCTTCGGTACAAAGATGCCCTGGTAAGCCCCAACTCACGAGCAGCTTTAGATATATTGCCATTGTATTTTTGTAATGCTTTTTCAATGACTGTTTTTTCCATTTCATCCAGGTTGAGTGTATTCAGCTGATCGCCCTCAGTCGATTGTTTTTGACTCAAAAAGAAAAAATCATCGGGTTGAATCAAGGCTTCATCGCTCATAATAACGGTACGTTCTATGGCGTGTTGCAGCTCTCGTACATTGCCTGGCCAATGGTATTGTTGCAAACGGGTAAGGGCAGTAGCACTCAGTTTTTTTTCGGGACGTTTGTATTTTTTTGCATAAGATTGTAGAAAATGACGCGCCAACAACGGAATATCTTCGCCACGTTCGCGTAATGGGGGTAAGTAGACTTCTACTGTGTTTATTCTGTACAACAAGTCTTGTCTAAACTCCTTTTGGGCTATCATATCATCAATGGGCATGTTGGTAGCACATATCAAACGAATGTCTATAGGCACAGCCCGCGATGCCCCTAGCGGAATCACTTCCCGGTTTTGCAATACGGCGAGCAGTTTAGCCTGAAGGTTGAGCGGCAGATTGCCTATTTCATCTAAAAACAAAGAGCCCTTATTGGCAATTTCAAACCTGCCAATGCGATCTTCTTTAGCATCAGTAAAGGCGCCTTTTTTGTGCCCAAAAAGTTCGCTCTCGAACAGTGTTTCGGCTATAGCACCCATATCTACTCCAATAAAGTCTTTCGAAGCACGGCTCGACTGCTTATGCAAAGCCCTCGCCACCAACTCTTTACCAGTACCATTTTCGCCCAGAATCAATACATTGGCATCGGTTTTGGCTACTTTTTGAATAATCGCTTTGACATTTCTCATTCCAGCGCTTTCGCCCAACATATCGCCAAAAGGCTGCTCCAGGTCACGTACCAACGTTTGTTTGGCTTGCTTTAGAGTTGTCACTTCTTTGCGACTGCTATTGAGCTGGGCTGCCGCCGATATAGTAGCAATCAGTTTTTCGTTTTGCCAGGGCTTAAGCACAAAATCGGTAGCCCCTTCTTTCAAAGCTTCTACGGCAAGCTCTACCCCCCCATAGGCTGTAATCATAATCACCACCGCCTGAGGGTCGCGCTGAATAATTTCCTTCAACCAAAAAATACCTTCTTTGCCAGTAGTAGTGTCTTCTACAAAATTCATATCCAACAAAATCACATCATACGAGTCATGATTCAGTAGAAAAGGTATTTTCTTAGGATTTTTCTCAATAATTACTTTTTGCGCATGGCGCTTAAGCAGCATTTTAGCAGCAAGCAAAATGTCTTCATCATCGTCTACAATTAATATGTTTCCCAGCTTTTTATCCATCATGCTTATGTTTTTTATGGTTTGTTATTGTTCAAAGGTTCTAAATCAGTGCCAAGTCATCTAACAGCGTGTAAGGGAGGTTTTCGGATAAATCAAGTTAATAAATTGACCGTTAGCGAACAAAAATTGCATCGAAAACGAACAGTTGACAGGTGAATTTGAGGGGAAACTTTTTGCAAAAAAGGAAATGAAGTTTTTATGAAAAAAAAATCGTAACTTTAGACAAGTTCGTACGATAAAATTTATGAAAAAAGCCCTGATCATATTGATTTTGTGCAGCGTTGGCAAACTATGGTGGAACACTGCCGACGCAGATGTGCCCAGTGAACGGACTATGCTTACCCAAGGCATACCAGTAAATTTGCCCCAAAACAAAAGCCTTCAATATTTTTCTACTGATATTTACCACGAAATAAGCTACCCTACACAAGCGCTCAACCATTGCATTACAGGGTGTGTCAAAGTACGCTTTGGTGTATATGCCAATGGCGCCATGAGCAAAATAATTGTGAGCCAAGGGTTAGGCTATGGGATTGACGAAGAGGTTTTACGCGCATTTAAAAACTGTAAACGACCCACTTTGCCAGTGTTGCCAGGCGATCAAATCAATCATATATTTGAGGTAGCCATACATTTTACAATCAATGGAATGCCTTCATCTGACCATGTTGGGTTTTTAATCAACTCCAGAACCATACGGCCTTGTTTGGCAGAAGAAAATATATAAAAAGCAATACATCATACAAAAGCAACTTTCAAGTGATTAAACAATATCATTTACACAAAAACGATTATTCAAAACTGCATTTCGAAGTGCAGCCCATGCGCCCATACTTCGAGAAAAACCACACACATTGTATCAAGCCCCATCGCCATTCATTTTATCAGATTTTATGGTTTTATGAAGCAGGCAATCACTTTATTGATTTTGAGGTAAATCAGTTGCCAGCCCAATCTTTGACCTTCTTAGACAAGCACCAAGTGCATTATTTTTGCCCCGAAGCTGCCAACCAAGGAGTACTCATTCATTTTAATGATTATTTTTTGATGCACCAGCAAAGTAAGGTGCCCAAATCTTTACGCTATTTATTATTTAATGGGTTGGGCAACCCCTCCAACGCCCCAATCCCTGACGAATATTTGCCCAAAATGATGCAACTGCTTACTTTGATGCAAGACGAACTGAAACAAACACGTTTTCAACAAAAAGAGTTGTTATACCATTTGTTCAGTGGTTTTTTGGTGTTGGTAGAACGCCTAAACCGCCAACAACCCACTAGTCCCACCCCACCTACTTTGGGTGACGCTGAGCTCTTGTTTGCTTTTCGCAAAACTGTAGAACAACATTTGGCCACTCCGCTTAGCGTTGGTCAAATTAGCGAAAGCCTGCACATACACAGCAAAAAACTATCTGCACTTACTCAAACCTACTTGCACCAAACCCCTGCCCAGTTTATTGCTCAACGCAAAACCCTTGAAGCCAAGCGTTTATTGTCCAATACCACACTCTCTATCAAAGAAATTGGCTATGCCCTGGGCTTTGATCAAGCCACTTATTTTACCAAATTTTTTAAAAAACAAACTTCCCTTACCCCAAAAGACTTTAGAGCCAGCCTGCCCTAATTTACCATTCTTGTACCTGATATTACCATTTTGCGCCCTTTGCCTATCCTACTTTTGTGGTGTCAAATATCAAGAACGAACTCGTTCAGGGTATATTTATCAACAAAAAAAATCACGATGAACAAACAAGCCATTATTATTGGAGGCTCTAGTGGAATGGGCAAAGCAAGTGCTGCTTTATTATTAAAAGAAGGGGCAGAAGTAGTCATTGTAGGACGCAATAAACAAAAGCTGCAAAGTACACAAAAAGAACTAAGTGCCTGGGGCACAGTGCATATCATTTCGGCAGACTTGTACGATGCTGCTCAGGTAAAGGGCTTACAACAAACACTGACCAGACAATATACCAATATCAAGTATTTGGTAAATGCTGCCGGGTACTTTCACCCTAAGCCATTTCTAGAACACACCACTCAAGACTATGACATTTACCTGGAGCTCAACAAAGCCATATTTTTTATAACCCAAACCATTGCCCATCAAATGAAAACTGCGGGAGGAGGAGCCATTGTAAATATTGGCTCTATGTGGGCAAAGCAAGCCATCAAAGCTACCCCTTCTTCAGCTTACTCGATGGCCAAAGCCGGGTTGCATAGTTTTACCCAACATTTAGCAATGGAGCTTGCCGACTTCAACATCAGGGTAAACGCCGTATCGCCTGCGGTGGTGATTACCCCCATTTATGAAGCTTTTATTGAACCTGCTCAAGTAAAAGAAGCATTGCAGGGTTTCAACGACTTTCACCCTATGGGGCGTATTGGCACCCCCGAAGACGTGGCAAAAGCTGTACACTTTCTATTGACCGACCAAAGTGCCTGGGTAACGGGAGCTATCTGGGACGTAGACGGTGGAGTAATGGCAGGGAGAAATTAAGTACACAAAAAAAAACAGGAAGCTGCCTAAGTACATGCTTCCTGTTTTTTGTGTAAATACAATCAAAGTCCCACCCTAAAAGGCATTAAACGAGGGTACCTGCCCAAATGAGGATATTTCGTGAAAGTGAGGGGTGCTATGTACTATCTCAAAAAAGTGATGAATACTGACTACTTTGCCCTGATTGGTTTGAGGTACAATCAATGCCTTTACTTTTACATAGTTGCCCGATTGCGTAGTAAATGTCAATGGTAAATCTTCTACTTTTTGCCCAGCTTTCGCCTTCGTCATTGCCAACTGGTAGGGCAACTGTGATACTTTGTGTAAAATGTCTTGCATAAATACGCCTGACGGGTGGGTATTTTCCAGTTCTAGCACTTTTGCCAAAGTTGGATCAGTATATTCTATTTTGCCTTCCAATGACACCTCTTGCGATACCTTAATAGGTTCAAACGAATCCGTTTGTACTTCTACTACTGTCATAGGTTTTGCCGTTACCTCTTGCGTATTAGCATCGGGTACTTGAGGCAGGTTATTTACCTGAATTGGTTCTTCATTCACTGGTTTAGGGGTAGTTTTTTGTGCCAATATCACTTTGCTCTCAAGTTCAAAAGTAGCCAGGGTAAAACTACTGCTCTCTTCCTGGGTAGCCGCTGCATCCTCTTCGGTTTCTAGTTCAAAGGTAGCCAAAGTAAAGTTTTTACTTGTTTCTATGGTTTCATAGCGTGCCTTCTCCACTCCCTTTATGGTGAGGTTTTCAGTATATCCCGCTTTCGCTAAAACTGGAGTTTCTTTTACCTTGCCCAATCCGTCGGAAAGAGAAACAGTAGTGCCTATATGTTCTGCTTCCGCTAAAATCGGCGTCTCTTGCTCCTTATCCAATTCGTCGGAAATAGGGGCAGCAGTATCTACAGGCTTTTGTGCCGCTTCCGCTAAAATCGGCGTCTCTTGCTCCTTATCCAATTCGTCGGAAATAGGGGCAACAGTATCTACAGGCTTTTGTTCCACAGTATGCTTCAAACCTTGCTCCCTACTTTCAGCTTCAGTTAGTGCATCTTCCAATTGAGTTTCTACTTCACCTCTGGCATCGCCTTGGTGCAAGCTTTCAACTTTTACCGTAACCACCAACACATCATCTACCACTTCGGCACGGTGGGTTATTCTTTTGCCTTGGCGTGCTAACAATGGAAACTCTATATTTTCTTCGAGTGGTGTATGATACAGGAAGGTGCGTAAATAGTTTTGAAAAAAACTATGAAATGGATTAATATTGAGTAGCTCTATCAACCGCTGTCCAATCAAGTCTTTAAGACTCTTACCCATCATTGCTCCAGCAGCTTCATTTGCTTCTACAAAAATAAAGTCATCAGGACGGTTATAACGGTTATGGCAAGGAGCAAGTACAAATTGTATGCTTTCTGGTGCTTGTAGTAGCCACTGTACTACAGCCCTTTGTCTTGAAAATTTTTTCTGTTTTCCTGCACTTACCAGAGGCGAGTTTGTTAAAAAATAGTTCTTACCCATTGTTCATCATTCTTAGTGTTAAAGTATAAGCCAGCTTATTTGTTAATGAATAATAGGGCAGCAAAAACCATCCTTTTAGTACTATGAAATAATTAAAAAATCGATGATTAAATTAAAATAAGTAATTTTACCTATTGTTTATTAGTAACAAGCCTTAAATAATAAAAAAAGTGCTTCGAAAGTGAAACCTTTTTTAGCAGAAAAAGTGCCCATATTGGGTGTAAAACCATTAATTACTGTAAAAAGAAAACCAACAACTTCGCCAAGATAGTAAAACAGGTTACCTCACTGGGTAGACAATTTTATCTAAAGAAAATAAGGAAAAAGGGGATATTCTGTTTAGTACTATGCACTAGCTCTTAGGCAGGTAAAGTGAAAATGTGGTTAAATATTGTTCTTTAACGATCTTGAAAAACTGACATAGGCATAAGTGTTGATCAGGTTCTTTAATGTCAAAGAAGTCTTTAAATAAAGGTGACACATAAACAATCCAACAGATGATTAAAAGTTATTTTTGTTCAGTACTAAAATGCATTTTGACCTGATCTTACAGGGCTTTTTTGAAGAAAAAAATGGATACAGAATCGGTAAAAAAAGAGCTGGTAGAACTGCTCACCAAGCCTCCAGTACCCAATGCCTCCATTACTACTCTTTATGGTGTGGGCAAAGATAGGGTAGGTACATTATGTAATGAATTATTGCAAAAGAAAACCTTGTCGTTGATGCTTCCCACGGCGGTTTTACAAAGCTACTTACCCCGCGACAAGGCGGTCAAGCAAACATTAAGTTTAGGACACACCGTCAAAAAAGCCATAGACTACAAACGCTTTGGAGGACTCAATATTTACGCTTACATCGAGATACAAGCCATTCCTGATGCCTCTCCTGGCATTTCTATTATAGAATCACTGCCTCCAATACTTGAATACGCTGACGATGTCAACAAACACGAGTCGTGGCAAGTACTCGATAGCTTGCCTTTTATTTTCAAATCCATTGTAAACTACGCCCGGCTGTATCAAATACAAGGAGTTCGTTTTGTGGTCACCAATGCCAGGTATCACCCTATAGACTATCGCAATTATGCCTATTACATTTGTGTGGTCAAGTGCCTAAATGAGGTATTTGGGATAAACCCATAAACCTTCTCTATCAGTCTCATTTTTTTTACGAGGGTTGGTAGGGATACAAAAGCCTGTGTTGGTTGTGTGTAAGAGATGAATAAAAAATATTTGAACCTGCTGAAATATAAATTTTGGCAGGCTTCTTTCATCATTCTTCCAGCTAAGTGCCTTAGTATCAAAGATAAGAAAACTGTGCCAGATTTGACCAAAAAAAGCCCCCGGTTTTATCACAAAAAACTCCCCGATTTCTCCTGTTTTTTTTGTATATTAGACGTCCAATTTTGCAAAGAATAGTGACGCTGTCCAATAGCAAAAAACAAAAGTTTTGTACCTTTGCAAATTACCGTTTTATCACTTACTACAACCATATTCAGGTACATGTCAAATGCCACGCCCAACATACACGCCATCCTTAAACAATACTGGGGATACGATAGCTTTCGACCTTTACAGGAAGACATCATTATGTCGGTGCTGGAAGGACACGACACCCTTGCCCTGTTGCCCACTGGCGGAGGCAAATCTATCTGCTTTCAGGTGCCTGCCATGCAGCTGGAAGGAATATGTATTGTAGTATCGCCGCTCATTGCCCTCATGAAAGACCAAGTAGCGCAATTAGAAAAAAGAGGCATTACGGCAACGGCTATTTTTTCGGGCATGAGCCCCAAAGAAATAGATATGACCCTGGAAGATGCCGTAAACGGAAAATACAAGTTTATTTATGTGTCTCCAGAACGTTTGCGCACCGAAATTTTTCAGGAAAGGGCAAAACGCATGCAGGTGGGTTTGCTGGCGATTGATGAAGCCCACTGTATTTCGCAATGGGGGTACGACTTCCGTCCTCCTTATTTACAAATTGCCGAATTTAGAACGCTTATTCCTGGGGTAGCTACCATTGCCCTAACTGCCACTGCTACCCAAAAGGTAAAAGAAGACATTCAGGATAAGTTGGCGTTTGGAGAAGACAAACAGGTGTTTCAAAAAAGTTTTGCCAGAGCCAACCTTTCTTATTCAACGCTTTACGAAGAAGACAAAGACCGAAAACTCATCAATATACTCAATCGCATTGAGGGCTCAGCGGTGGTATATGTACGCAACCGTCGTCGTACTCGTGAAATTGCCGAATTAATTCGCAAAAATGGCATCCGGGCTGACTTTTATCACGCCGGACTCTCCAACGAACAACGCGACTACAAACAAGCTGCCTGGATTGACAATAAAATAAGGGTAATTGTGGCCACCAACGCTTTTGGTATGGGCATAGATAAACCCGATGTACGGGTGGTGGTGCACATGGACCTACCCGATAACCTGGAGGCGTATTATCAGGAAGCCGGACGTGCCGGGCGCGATACTGAAAAGGCTTATGCTGTAGCCCTGTTTGATCATAATGACATCATCAACCTGGAAAAAAAGGTCCTACAGTCCTACCCCGACATAGACGTGATCAAGGCTGTTTACCAAGGTTTGGCAAATTATTATAACCTGGCAGTCAACAGCGAAAGTTACGCCAGCCACGACTTTGACCTGACGCATTTTGTCAAACAATACAACTTTGACAGTATGCCTGCTTATTATGCCCTAAAAACACTGGCACAAGAAGGTTTGATTCAATTTAATGAATCGTATTATAATCCCTCCAAAATATTGTTTAAACTCAGGTATTCAGACTTGTACGAGTTTCAGATCAAAAATCCGTTTATGGAACCCTTGGTCAAGCTCTTGTTGCGGATGTGCGGAGGCGAGGTGTTCAATCATTTTGTCACCATCTCAGAAAATGCCCTGGCAAAATACCTGCGTACCAGTACCCAGCAGGTAATGAAACAGCTGACCCAGCTGCAGCAACAATACGAGGTAATAGAGTACCAAAGGCAAAAGACCAAACCACAAATCGTATTTTTGACCCATCGCTACGACGCCCACAAGCTACCACTGGACGTAGATGCACTTGAGGTTCGCAAACAACGCGACTTAGACAAGGTAAAAGCGGTGACGAATTATATCAAACATAAAGACCGTTGTCGAACTCAATTGTTGCTAGAGTACTTTGGCGAGGTGTCATACGAACCTTGCGAAGTATGCGACGTATGTGTAAAGAAAAAACGCCAGCAAGAAAAGCAAAAAGGCAACCTGGAGAACCCTTTTCCTACTCGAAGCAAGCAAATATTAACCCTTCTTAAAGAAGAGTCGCTGCCTGTACAAACCTTGGTAGACAAGGTAGATGCGGACAAAGACGAAGTACTTGAGGTAGTACAAAAAATGGTGGATGTACAACAAATCATTTACCTGGACAATGGTAAAATGGCCATTAATAAAGGGGCTTAGACACACTAAAACGCTCGTTAAGCATTTGCAGGTAAATGACCAGGTTTGCGGGTAGTCGATAGCTATATGCTTGCTTTACATCTCTTTTCCTCTCAAAAAATCCCCCTTACGTATAAAATCACCAACGGGGTTGTTTTTTTCATGGTACATTTGAGTAATGAACCTTGAACAAGTTCACTATGAAAAACACTTACACTATGAAAAAGACTGCATTTATTTTACTCTGGGCAATTGTTGCCTTGTCATTGCTGAATGCTTGTGGCAAAAAAAACGAAATAGTACCCACCAACAACCTCTCAAACAATACAGGAATTCGTTTTGATCTCAAAGAGTTTATTGGCATTTACGACGCTCAAATGGTGAATTATGCCGATGCCTATTCGTTGGTAGTTTCGCGTACCGAAGAGGGTTTTAATGGCAACAAAGTATGGATAAGTGCCAAGTGGAACCGGGTAAATGGTGCGAAGGTGGCGGTGGAACTTACCAACGAACAACCCAATGGCGATGTAACGGTGGTTATTCCTAAGCAAATCATACTTGACTCGCTAGAAATTGAGGGCAAAGGTACTTTCTATTATTACAATGACGACTTTTACCTTGATATAGACTACAGCCTCAGCAATGGCGCCGAATCCAATAGCTTTGGCATGATAGCTATCAAAAAAGTATACAGCCAAAATGTAATTGTCAATGTAAATGTAGATTGCTCGTGCGAATGCACCTGTGATGGCAACGATTGCGACTGTGTTTGTGATTGCGAAGAATAACAATAGGGTACGCTTATCTTGGCATATTTAGGCACTTGCAAGGGGTTGTGCTTACCTCTACTTCTTACTTGGGAGGCATCATCTTGTCCATATTTCAGACAAGGTGATGCTTTTTTTTTATTTTATGTCCATTTAAATCATTCAAAAAGCTATTTTTGTTGTTTACTCTTGCCAAACTATATACACAACATATTATTAAAAAAATCTAATCATCTCATCCATAATGCGTAAACAAAGATCTGATTTTGAAAATTTACCTATTGCCAGTAAATATTTCCTGCAAAAACTAGGAGCCAAGGTTACTGCACAAACTATAGAACGCCAACTCACTACTCACCCCGCGTACCCCTCTGTGCTATCGCTTTCTGAAACCTTGTCAGACCTGTCAATAGAAAACATGGCAGTGAGTATTACTGCTGATCGGCTCGAAGAAGTGCCATACCCAGCAATCGCCCACTTTAGCAGAGGACATTTTGTAGTACTTGATGGGCTCGAAAATGGTCAGCTTACCTACTTCGATCCAGCCAAGGGTCACGTTACCCAACCTGTGGAAGAGTTTGCAACAGAATGGTCGGGGGTATTGCTCATGGCAGAACTAGACGAAGAAACTCACTTGGGCGAAACCGATTTTATATTCAAAAAATACCGTATGCCACTCATTATTGGCACATCTATCATGCTTTTTGTGCTGGGATTGGTAGCAGGTTTTGTTAATTTTAAGATTGCTTGGACTACTTGGTTGCCTCTGTTGGGGCTCAAAGCAGTAGGACTGACTACTGCTGTATTGCTCATTCTCAAGGAAGAAGGCATAAGCAATGCTTTGGTGCATAAACTATGCGATACCAATGCCAAAACCAGCTGTGGACAAGTACTTGACTCGCCTGCTGCCAAACTATTTGGCTGGCTCAAAATGTCGCACCTTGGTTTTATCTATTTTGCGGGAGGTAGCCTTGCCTTACTTACCTCGCTTGCCTCAGGCAACTTGTTTTCTATTGCGGTTTGCCTGGGGGTGTTTACTATACTGGCGTTGCCTTATACCATTTTTTCGGTGTACTATCAGGCATTGGTGGTCAAAAAATGGTGCTTGCTCTGCTTGGCTGTACAGTTGATTTTCTGGCTGGAATTTGCCGCTGGTTTTTCTTTATGGAGCCATGACAGCCGCTTTTTCAATGCCACAAGCATTCTACACATTGCCGTTACCTTTGGCGTAGTGGTGGTGTTTTGGTTGCTGTTCAAACCTGGCTTTCGCCTCAAAAAAGAATTACTTGAACAAGAAGCCAAGCTCAATTTTTTCCTTAAAAACGAACAAATTATGCATGGTGTCCTTGAAAGTGCTCCTCATGCGTCACCTGTCACCTTCGAAGATCAGGTAATACTAGGCGACCCCGAAGCTCCCATAGAGGTAACCATGATCAGCAACGTGTTTTGTGGCCCTTGTGCTCAAAAGCATGAAACATTGGTAAAACTAATGAGAGAACTCCCTGGCATACTGCGGGTGCAAGTATTGTTTACTGCTAAAAAAGAACAAGAAGATGAACAAAACAAAGTTAGCCAGCACCTCATAGGTCTGCATTACCAATATGACCAGGCACAATGCCTCGAGGCTACTTCTTTTTGGTACAAGCATAAAGACTACGCAGCTTTGGTCAAAAATTACCCCCTGACAGAAGATAGTCTTGAGAAAGCCAAAAATCTACACATACAACATGCTTACTGGATTGACCAGGAACAAATCACTGGAACCCCTACCCTATTGGTACAAGGCAGACAGTTGCCAGTTGGATTTGACCTGGAAAACTTTAAATCTTATTGGCGTAATATGGCAATGGTAGAAGATGGATAAGATAATTACGAATTGGTCAATTACGAATTACGAATTAGGAGTGTACGAAATCTTGTAATCACCTGATAATAAGTGTTTTGTAAGGTTAAAGCGAACAAAAACAAGGTTGTTTTCATTTTTAAAAGGCGGCGTATACGCTCATGTTTGCTCTTTGCTAGGGCGACCATTCCGATAAATCGCGAACTTCCATTACATTACAGCAAGGGTAGCCCCTACAATGAACACCTTGATTTATATGTAAATACCTGTATATCAAGGATTTTAAAAACTTCGTACAGTCCTATTTTTTAATTACGAATGGTTTAATTACGAATTACGAATGAGGGAGTTCTGCGTAAGCTAATTACGAATTCACGCGAAGCGACTATGGTCTACTGACTCCCGACTCTGGACTAAATTACGAATGGGCGCGAAACGAAGCTAAAAAACTATGGTCTACTGACTCCCGACTCTGGACTAAATTACGAATGGGCGCAAAGCGAGGCTAAAAAACTATGGTCTACTGACTCCCGACTCTGGACTAAATTACGAATGGGCGCGAAGCGACACTTCCACTGCTCTGGTCTTAGTGAAGCGAGACCAAAGCACGCCAACACTCGAAGCATTGTACACAAGTTGTTAGCGGTGTTTCAGGTTGGCATTGCTCAGGTCACCCTGCGGTAAGACCTTCGCGGGAGGTATTTATTTGATTGCGAATATTTCCTGTATTTGGTCTTAGTGAAGCGAGACCAAGTGGCGTTTCCTGTCATTTCGAAGGTTTTCGAGCCTAAAAACCGCCACCCAAAGCCACAGCGCATGCCGTTGTAGGGGCAATCCTTTATGGTTGCCCTATCGAAGGCGGTTCAACTTAAAAAATAGCTAGCCAGTAGTTGATAGTCCGTAGTCAGGAGCTGTCACGAGGTGGCGTTTCCTATCATTTCGAAGGTTTTAGGCTTCTGGCAAGACCAATACTTGCCAACCCGAAAGTTTGCGTATAAGTTGTTTAATATTCTGAAAATCAGTAAATTAACTTGGACTTCCTCTTGCAAAAGGTGGGCTTTTTCACTATATTTGTTCATACTTTCAAGGTGAAAGTAAGCCCAAGAGGTGAAAGTTTGGAGACTCTCCTCAAGGGCTTTTATCAAAAATTAATTTGAATATCATGCAAGATATTAATTTAAACCCAGAGGTACAAAGCATTGCCATTCCTGAATCAATTGTAAATGTATTTGCCCAAAGCCTTCGTGCCAACTTAGAAGCGCTGATGCTTGACGCAGATCTGCCTTTAACACTGTTCGAAAACCAAGAGTACGAACAAGTAAAAATTTATTTACAGACAAGTATTCTTCAAATGCAGTATTTGCTCAACAATGTAGAGTTGTTGGATACACTACAAAAGAAATAAGCTTCATAAATGAAATATTAACCATGCCTGCCAGATTTCAAGAATCTGGCAGGTATAAAAATTCTTTTAAAAACTCATTTTTACCTGTGGCAATGCCTTCTGAATCCGGTCTTTTTCTGAGGCAGGCAAAGGGTTGCCATATAAGTAAAGTTCTTTGAGTTGCACAAGGTTGCCAATGTTGGCAGGCAGTGAACGTAGTTGATTACGACGCAAATCAAGCAAACGTAAATTAGTCAAGTACCCTATTTCATTGGGCAACATCACCAGCTTATTTTCACGTAGGTCGAGCGTGTCTAGTTCTTCCAGGTTGCCCAGTTCGGCAGGCACCTGCTTTAGCTGGTTGCCCCCCAAATGTAATTTGCGTAAGTTTTCAAGTTTACCAATTTCTTTAGGCAGGCGAGTCAATAGCCCTTGAGTAAGCCAAAGCTCTTCAAGTTGGCGCAAACGCCCTACTTCTTTAGGTAGTTGGGTCAGCGGATTTTTATGGAGGTTCAATTGTTTCAAATATCTCAAATTGCCTATTTCGCGAGGCAGTGTATGCAATTGATTACTGTTGAGGTTGAGCAACAACAAGTTTTTGAGGTAAGCTATTTCAGCTGGCAAGCGCTTTAGGTAAACATGGTTAATCCACAATTCACTAATATTTGCCACTACCTGCACAAAACCGTATGTAAGACAAAGCAGTATTTTTTCTTGTTTATTAATCAGGTATTTCTCCAACACCTGCGGAATTCTCTCTCCCGCTCCCTTTAGCAACTGAAAAGCCAGTTCTACTTGACTACTTTGACCGCTTTCCAACAGTTGTTTTATTTTACTAATAAAGTCAGGGCTAGTGGTAATGTAATTGTTGTTTGTTAACATACCTGAATTAATTTTGGTTATATATCAGTTTTTGTCATAGTGTTATGTTACAATACGTAAAGTGTAAAATTATATTCGGGTATTTCTCTTTATTTTTATTTATCTGGTGGTTATACTCTTGATGCAATTCAAGGTTGCCCTGGCTTATCTAAATCTCTACCAACTCATTTTTGAGCGCAAAAACCACCAGTCCAGCAGTATTTTTTGCTCCCGTTTTTTCTAATAAATTTTTTCGGTGCCCTTCTACCGTACGATTACTAATAAATAGTTTTTCTGCCATTTCGGGGGTGGTAAGCTCCTTGCAGATCAACTCTAACACTTCTTGTTCACGTTTGGTCAACTCTATGCTGTTTTCAAACTGAGGCTTACCTTTAGCTCTTTTTTTCTGGTTAAGCCCCTTAAGCATTACTGTAGATATGTGGTTGTTGAAATAAAAATCTTTTGCCATGACTGTTCCTATGGCATGTACTAACTCATCGGGATCGGTATTTTTGAGTAGGTAACCATTGGCGCCTAGTTCGAGACAATGAATGATAAACTTCTCTTCGTCGTACATAGATAAAATAAGCACCTTTACTTCAGGGTATTTGGCTTTAATTATTTTGGTAGCCTCCATACCGTCCATTACGGGCATTTTCAAGTCCATCAGTATCACATCAGGCGTTTGTGCGTCTACTTTGTCTATCAGTTCTTTGCCATTATCGGCACCATAAACCACCTCGATATTGTCATCAAGCTCTAAAATAGTGACCAAGCCTTTGCGAAAAAGCACATGATCGTCAGCAATTGCTACTTTAACTGGCATAATTTGTAATGTTTGTAGGTTTCTCAAGACAAGCCTCTGCTTTGATGGTTGATGCAAAATGTAGGTAGTATATCAAAAGGCAAAAGGCTCCAGATAAATCATCCGGTAGAGGTAAAAGGATGAAGTTGTTATACGAAAATATAGAACAGCAAGGTAATCATTTTTAAGCAGTATTACTCAATATATTTACTTGAGTTCCGCCTTCTGGAGGGTTGGTATAGTTGAGGCTTGCGCCTAATACCTGGGCACGACTTTCGAGGTTTTTTAAGCCCAATCCTTTGGTGCTGTCCTTACTTTGCATCAAAGCATTGGCATCAAAACCCACCCCATTATCTTTAAATATAATCTTTAGGCTTTTTGGGGTATAATGGATAAACAAGTTGACTTGGGTTGCCTGGGCGTGTTTAAGGGTATTATTGAATAGCTCCTGTATAATCCGGAACAAGGCAAGTTCCTGGGTTTGGGGCAGACGTTCTTCGGTTACCTGATGCTCAAGCTTTACCAATACCGCATCTGCCTGGTTAATTCGGTCGCAAAGCTCTTGGGCAGCCTCTACCAACCCAAATCGATCCAACGTAGCCGGTAGTAAGTCTTTAGAAATGGTACGTACACTGGCTATAGTAGTCGCAATCAAATCTTTGGTTTTACCTACCATTTTGCCTGCTTTTGATTCTGCTTCTACAAACTTCTCTATTTGTTTGGTAAATAAATTAATTGTAGACAGGTTGGCGCCTACTTCATCGTGCAAATCTTTGGCTATTCTGCGGCGTTCATTTTCCTGGGTTTGCAAACTAGCCTCTAACAATGCTTTTTGCTGTTCTATTTTTATTTGTTGTAGTTGTTCTTGTTGGGCAAGCAAACGACGTTGATACACCAAAAAAAACACGATTACTGCCATTGCCAACAGTAGCATACCTACCGTGCCAATGAGCAGCATGGTGCCTACTCCGAGTTCTCCCGACTGAGCCATAAACCTATTGTGTAAAATATATTATGAATGATATTCAAGAACGAATGTATATTCCACATCAATAATAATAAACCTTTGTCAGAAACAATATAATTGCTGAAAATAAA
The DNA here is from genome assembly GCF_947493425.1 of uncultured Microscilla sp. Classification (GTDB taxonomy): domain Bacteria; phylum Bacteroidota; class Bacteroidia; order Cytophagales; family Microscillaceae; genus Microscilla. The sequence continues at coordinate 19,937 of NZ_CANLRP010000030.1, forward strand.
TAAAAACAGGCTACCCGAAAAGTAAATTAAAATGCCAGTATTGATCCAAAACATGGGCGCCTTTTCCAAATACCTTACTTTTAATTCCCTCAACATTTTGTAAAAATAAGACAGCGCAAATACAATAAGCAAAAGGTTGCTAATAGGGCGGGAGTAAGTATTAAAAGTATAAATAGATTGGATAAATAAGCTATTAATAATAGAAAATATGGTAAAAGCTACAGTAATGACAGGAATCACATAGCGGGCATAAGTTTTATGCAGATACAATTGGTACATCCAGGCAAGTAGTGCAAACTCTACGACTACATACACGTGCAAGGCGGGCAAATTGGGTAGTTTATAAATTGCCAGGGCACGGGCTACTATTTCAACCAAGACCCCTACCCACAATAAAATACTCAAAATTTTTAGGGGAAGTGCCTGTTTTTTAAAGAGGATGATTGCCAGTATTGCTGGTATTAGAATAGAAGCTACTGCTACATTGGCCAGCACAAATGACCAATTAATTGTAAGAAATAATGAATACATAGTTTTTAAGTTGTTTTTAAAAGTATAGGTGAACTTTCGTTCACCTATATCACTTTTTACAAACTACCGCCGCCACCACCGCAAAATGGTGGACAAGGAGCTGCAAACTCTAGAGTTACTACTCCTCCTGTACCACTTTCTGTGGTTTCAAATTTTACTTGAGGAGGTATATTTAATGCGGTGCCAATCATAGGGTCTACCTTAGTCTTTTCATCTTTTTCGCTAAATACTGCCCGCAAAATAGGACGATATGCAAAAGGGTGCCCATATTCAGGATTAGGGTCGCCTGCCCCCATAAAGAAAAACAGGTTGCTGACCTCAAGGCCTGGGTTAGATTTCAGTATATCCTTCAAGTCCTGTACATCCTGAGACGAGTAGGTATAAAATGCCGCTCTCTCTATTTCAGTCGCCTTAGTAAGTGAGTCGGTAATGGGTGCATGAAAGCTATCGATAATCTCATTGGTTGCGCGGGTGTTCCAGCCATCAACATACAACTTTGCCAGCGAAAAAGGAATGGTGGTTGTTTGTGAGTGTACAGGCAAATTACTGTTATTTTCGTCGAGTTGTTTTTCTATGTTTTCGGCAAGGTAACAGCCAGCATAACTCGGATTCATATTGTTGTCCTTTTTACGCCCTTGTACAATAAAAGCAAACTTATTGGTTTTTTGATCAATGCCTTGGTATACCCTTAGTGTAGCATTGTTGTTCGCCGGATCTAACAAATCCATAGCTGCTTCTTTGTCTAATACAAAAGTTTGAAATCGTTTGATTTGCAACCTGCCATCTTTTCCTGGAGCAGGTGTAGTATGAAAACTATCCAATAAAGACTCAAAAGTGGCTTTTTGCCATCCTTCTATAGCCGCCTTTGCTACCCCTTCATCCAGGGTGGCAACAGTGATGTTTAGGTTTGCCATAAAATAACTTTTTAATAAAAAAATATAACCATGTGTGTATCCAAACTTACATCTATTTTACGGTTTTCACAATTGTATTATAATTAAAAAAAAGATGGAAAATTACTTTTAATTGTTTGTTTTACAGGTAGTTGTGAGTATTTTAAACAATTGACTTATTTTTGGCAAAAAACGCATATTCACTCATAAAAACACGTGTTTTTACTTGCACAAACTTTAGGGTTTTTTGGCAACCTACAGCCCTGTTATATTCGTTATATATTATACAATATCAGTTTTTCAAATTCACATAACCTTTTTCTAATAGCAAAAGCTTATGTAAAAAGCCCTCGCTGTAGCAGCGAGGGCTTTTATTGTGCCCAAAAATATCATAAACTTACACCAACTATCCCCCCCGTATTTCTACCTGTTTTCGCAAAAGCCGTAGATACACGCTTACCTAAAGCACTTTTATCAACTACTTTTGTAATATCAGTTTTTCAAACAAAATAGTTTCTCAAACGTCACATAAGCTTTACCCCAGGTCAAGTCATTATGTTTGCCCTTTGTGTAGGTAGCAAAGGGCTTTTTAGTGTAGGTGATATATATGAGTAGAGTAAAAAAATATTAAGAGGGAATATGGTGACAAAGGCTCTAAGCCTTGGTTGCTGTTTAGTATCTTCTGCCAGTATGTGTGTGTCAGCAAAAGGGTTGGGTGGTTTCACCCAACCCTTTCTTTTGAAAGATGTTTTATATTTTGGGCAAGTTTATTTCTTGACATTTTTCACATAGTATACCCGGTATTCTTTGTCCATGCGTACTTCTGCCTTGCGCGATACCGACTTTGTTTTACCCTGATCTTCGGGTTTTTTAGCTTTTTTGGGTTGATACTCATAAGTATAATCAAATATTGCGGTGTGGTTACCCTCTTCGTCTTCACTATACTGCATACTATCCCAGTCAATTTTGTGTCGCTCTTCGGTCACTATCTTATCCCACGAATACTTATAAGCGCTGCGTAAATCCCGTTCACGATCAATGTTTTTATTACCAAAATAATTGGCAATTGTTTTACGGTAAAATGGACGGATATTGTCAAAATTACGGCTTTCAGCAGCATCATAAAACTTACGCAATGTAATCTTTACTGTCTCCTTTTTATCTTGTTTTGTGCTAGCATTCCGCTTTTTGTACGCATGCGAAAACACCGCAATTTTTTGCAGAGGTTTGATATTTAAAGGGTTCCACAACACGAGGTAAGTCAATACTCCCAGCAAAACAACGACCGACAAAGGCAACCAAATATTATTGTCAGGAGCAGTCTTTTTGGGGGCAGGTTTGCGGTTTTGTGTACGGGGCTTGTTTGGTGGAGTTTGGCGTTGTGGGTTAACACCACCACCGGTAGGTACAGTAGTAGTCAAAGTAGCACCTGCCTGATGTTGTATCAAACTTTGCAAAGCTTGTTTAAACTCTAGTGCAGTCTGATAACGCTCTTGTGGTTCCTTGGCAGTAGCTTTGTCTATAATAGCTTGCATACGCTCCGATACACCTGGGTTAAACTTACGCAAACGAGGCAACGGTGAGTTTACTATTTTGGTATATACATCATACTCAGTAGATGTTTTTTCATCGTAAGGAGGGCGCCCGGTTAATATCTGAAAAAGTGTAACACCCAGCGAGTAAATATCGCTGCGTCGATCTGCCGATAAACCCTTGACTTGCTCAGGGCTCATATAAAGCACCGTACCCATCTTAGACCCAGTACGCGTAAGCCCTTTGTTGACATCATTTAGAATTTTGGCAATACCAAAATCCAGAATTTTAATCTGATTTTCGTTGCCAATCATCAAGTTAGAAGGTTTAATATCACGGTGTATAATACCTCGGTCATGAGCATAAGCAAAACCATCCAAGGCTTTGGTAAACAAAGCAATGGCGCGGTCTTCGGGTAATGGACCAGTCACTGTGCGCACATAGTCATCCAGAGGTTTACCCTCTATAAACTCCATAATCAAAAACAAGCCTTGGTTGGTCTCCAGAAAATCATACAAATCAATAATATTAGGGTGTTTAAGACTTGCCATTGCTTCTGCCTCATTACGAAACCGCTCCCTGATTTGAGTATTGTTTACCAGATTGGGGTGCAAAGCTTTGATAGCAGCCTTACGCCGCATTTGCAAATGAGAAGCAAGGTAAACACTGCCCATGCCTCCTTCGCCTATTTTTGAGTCTATTCGGTAATTAAGTACTTGTGCGCCAATCATTTTTGATAGTTATTTATGTAAGTCTACAGCACTCCATCTATTACTGATCCGGTTTTTAGCCCTGTTACACCACCTATAATTGTTAAAAACAAAGGTGACAATTAATTTTACGCAAATCAGCGTTATTTGCTGTGTTGGATTTATCAACGTAAGTTCAACTAAAAAATATAAGAATCCTTTTATTTTTACGATTAGGAATGCCTCGCTTATTTTGTCGATGTGGTGGGTCGTCTATTGACCATTATCTTTACAAAGTTAAAAATTAATTGTAAATGATAAATTTTTAGGCAGAATGATTTAATGAGTGCCTAAAAGTAGCAAATAGATACTTTGTTGTCTTCTAAAAAAACAAAGGCTTTTTTACAAAAAACCAAACACTTCGATATAACTTTATGTTGAGGAAGCATTAGGCAAATAAGGGGTGAGTTAGCAAGAAGGGTATACCAAAAAAAATGCCCTAACGTTGTTTTAATGATACCTTATGCTGTTTTACTTATCAAACTATGACCAATAAACCCAAGATAAAACGACCATCTGCTGAACGTGATTTGTTTAAGCGCCGTGAACCTTTTCATTTTATGCTTTGGACTGCCATTGCGGGCATTTCTATTATGTTTTTGGCGCTCACCATTATTTATAGTTTGCGCAAAGGGCAACACCAGTGGCAAGTCGTAAATTTACCCTTGGCTTTTTGGTTGAGCACCTTTAGTATTATCGCAAGCAGCCTTACACTTTGGCAAACCAATCGGGCGGTCAAAAAAGAACAGTTTCGCAGCGCCAAGATTTTGCTGGGCACTACACTTGGGTTAGGGTTGTTGTTTATTGGTTTGCAGGTAGTTGGCTGGCAACAGCTCATTGCCCAAAAAGTTTATCTGTCCAACAGTTTGGGCGGATCTTTTATATACATCATTTCAGGATTACACATTGCCCATATATTAGGGGGTATACTATTCCTTACGCTTATTTTCATAGATATTGTTCGTCATACCTCTTATGTAGACTCTTTTATTCATAGTGTAAACCCTCCCAATCAGCTCAGACTCAAGCTAGTGACTATTTACTGGCACTTTGTCGATGTGTTGTGGTTGTACCTGTTTTTGTTTTTTTTGTGGGCATAATAGCTTTGTCTAAAACTCATCAATAAAACCAAGTAAAGAGCAAGCCCAATACTTTTACTAAAAAAGCCTGCCATCTGCTTGTACATGTAACGAATATTTAACTAAATTTGCAATCCTTTTTGACGGTCGTCAAATAAATATTGCACCCGTAGTTCAACTGGATAGAATACCAGATTTCGGCTCTGGGGGTTGAGGGTTCGAATCCTTCCGGGTGCACTACTTAACCAAAAGCCTTTGATACTATCAATGTATTAGAGGCTTTTTTACTTACCAATGTTTCCCTCTTCTCGTGAAAATGTATTCATTATTTCCTTGCTTCAAATCTTCGTGAAGTGGCTTAAAAATAAATTTATTTACCTCTATGCTCAATCACCCGACCTAAATGTTATAAAAAATGCATTGAATAATGAAACCTTCACTTGACAAAAGTAGTATATAGAATTGCATAGCTGGTTGAAGGATCTTGGGGGTTAGGAACATTGTTCCTTCCCTCAAGTTTTTTTTTGCTCCTATCCCAACTCCCTTCTCATATTACTATTTCTCTTGATTATCCCATTCACAAAAAAACCGCCCCAAACCTATTGGTCTGAAAGCGGTTTTTGTATGGAAAAGATTAGTTAGGTATTACTATTATCCATCCATTATGTACACTGCGATTAAATATTCTATGTTTTTTTTCAGAAATTGACAGATATGCTATGAGCACACCTGTCAACAATACATAGATGGTACTGATACACACTACATTTTAATGCTTATCTAACAATATAAATGATTGTTAATCAATATTTTAAAACAGATGATCTGATAGAGTTGGAAAGGTAAACACTCGTTGTTGGGTATTTGTATATTGCTTGAAACCAAGACAAGGTAGAGGCACTAAAAAAGCAGGACATATACCACTATCCAATAGTGGAGTTGCCCCTATGTTAGACGTTGAAGTAAGCATAAGCATTTAAAATGGTTAGGTATAAGCTGATTCTGTATTTTAGTTGCAATATACAAACAATGTACAAACCTTCCAATGTTTATACTCCGGTTTACTCAAATTTACTCATAAACAATGCTTTACCGATGCACCGTAATTGGCACCTCATCAATCTTTAGGTGAGTGTGTAGCACCCCAAGGCTTGCCAAGTAACGCAATGAACTGATGAACTCCATGCGTGTAGGACGAAAGTGGTTGCTGTCGTTCATAATCGAAATAATCTTGCCATCACGGGCACGCAATACTCCTGCACCTATCAAGGCAATAGGCGAGTTGCCAGCAAGGTAATAGTGCCCACTACCAAACCTGACTTCTCCATCAGGCATAATGACATAGGATATTTTTTGAGGCAAACCCAACGATGTTTTAACTACCCCAGTATAAGGTGCTTGATGGTTGCCTTGTTGTTGGATTAACAAACTATCAGAAATGTGTATAGGCAACCGTTGATACTTTTCTCCTTGTTGTACTTTGGGGTTTTTGAGGGTAATCTTGTGGTAAGGCATTTCATTGTTCATCAGTTTTTCGTCAGCAACAGTAGTTTCCAAGGTTTGCAAGTCCTGGTACTGTAGCAACTGGTACAACAAAGCGATTTCTTGCTGAGACAACCTGGCCGATAGTTTGCCAAACCCTTGGGCTATTTTATCCAGCAAAATATTGATTACTTCGCCAGGAGTGCCAATGCTTAATTGTTTACCTGTTTGTAAGGTGTTGATCAGTTGTGGGGCATAGGTTTCGGCAAGTTGTTGAATGTTGATGTGCTTACTGTGTGTCATACGCAATATGATTTGTAGAGCCCGCAAGTTTATTGAAAAGACAGTGTGCTATTGAGGCACACTGCTTTATTTTTTTTCTAACCCAATGCCAGACTTACTTCATCAAATTTCATAATACGCTGGCTAGTCATCGTAAATAAGTTATGGTCTTTGAATGCTTGAGGTACTTCCATCTCATGCCTAAGCAAGGCATTGTGTACAATTGTATGAATCAATGCTTGGTATACCTCCTCTTGGCTGTAGTCTGGAAAACAAGTAAAACACTGCTTGTTCATCACGCTTTCAGGAAAATCAAGTGCAGGTAATCCGTTGGCATCAAAAATACGCAGTTGCCCTGTGTCATCCAAACGTCCATCTATTCGGCTGATGTCTTCAATATTGAGGGTTTCTACAACTTGGGGGATGTATAGCTGGAGTTGCTCAAGTATATGTTGATCGCTAATGTGGGGTTGTATCTTGTCGTTTTCACTCCATTCTTGTAATCGTTCTTTACGGCTCAAAATATTGAATTTACCTGCCACACTTTTGACTACATAAGCAGTAGGCAATAGCATTACTTGATTGCCCAAACGCAAAAAACCACAGGTAATATCATCACTTGGCAAAAAAGCTTCTGCAATTACCTCACTCAATGGAAAATCTGCCAGTATTTGTTTCACACCATCAATGGCTTCTTCCAGAGTAGCGGCCATTCTTACGCCTACACTGCCCGATTCGGCAGTAGGCTTGAGCACCATCGGAAAACCCACCATGCTTTGACTGAGTAGGGATGAAACCTCTTTCAGATTTGAGCGGGTAAGTATCAGGTGGGTAGGAATAGGTACATCGGCTTCTTTTAAAATACGTTGACAGTCGTTTTTTTGTAGTAAGTTGCGCAGTGTTTGGGCGTTTGAGCCAAGCAAAGGCAAGCCTCGCGCTTGTATATAATCATTGAGCCATACAGCTTTTTCATCTCCATTGTTTACATAATAGGCATTGCTCCAAATCATTGTTTGAGCAGGGGTGTTGTCCAGCGTTTGTTCCAGTTGGGCTACGTTTTCTACCTCAGTAGAGGTCACCTCAACTCCTGCCTGTTGTAATATGTTGGCGGCTCTTTTTACCTCTTCTGGCGCAGTGAGCCAGCCATTTCGCCAGTGCCCTTTGCTGCTGATTATTTTGATTTTCATTGTTTTGCTTGTTTTAGCTAAATTCCTTATTGAGCTGCATTTGGATTGTTGCAGGGCATAAGGCTTCTCAATTGATGGAAAATGTTGTGAATAAAACCCAATATAATGATGTTTTTCCAAAGGCAAAACAAGTGTTTTTAAATGCTCAAAACCGCCATCAGTAGTTGGTTCATCACTTCATGCTCTTTTGCCGAAAGTGTAGTCAACAAGTGGGCACATTCATCTACCAGCGCCTTGTGTTGAGTAAGCCCTATTTGATCAAACAAATTAGCCACTTGGGTCCATTGCTGAGCGATGTTGTCAAAGCTATGATAGGCCTCTTTAAGGTCATCACTAGCCAGTAGTTCATGGCTTTCTTTCAAAAAATCGCGGTAGATATTTCTAAACAAAGCCCCGCCAGTACCCCCACGCTCCATCAACATTGCCGTCGTTTGAAACTCGTGTTTGATGTTTTTACTTTGTTCAAACCATTGCTTTATTTCAGTGGCAGTCTTGAGTATGCCTTTGTATCCCAGGTTTTGGATAGGTGGGTTGAGGTACCTTTGGGCATTGTTGATCAAGGCATTTTGAACAGCTTTTTTGAGATCAAACGCTTGCCCACTATGCGTAATGGTATAGCTTAGGTTGCGCGATGCCATAGCACCTTTGGCACTTCGCGCAAGCGCCAGACTGGGCAACGAAGTGCTTACCTGGCTTCCCTGGGGTTGTGTATCTACCAAATATGCCTTGGTTTGGTCATAACCATACATGGCGGCGTAATGTGCGGCAAAATGGATTTTTTTTGTGAAATAGTCTAAATGATAACAGTCGAGCTTAAGCCCTACAGCTTTGCCCTGATCAATATAATCTGTTACATTTTTCCAGGCTTTTTTCACCGATGAAGTCTCTTTTATCGCAAGCGTGAGCCCTAGATTATTGCAAATATTCTGGGTAAGCTGATCTGGTTTGATTCTGCCCCCTATAAAAGGATAATCCATTGATTTTGTGCACCAGAAAATAAAGCCCAAGCCCTCGCCCAGCCCAAACAACATGGGCTCTGACAAATGTATGCCTAGTTGATTGAGTAAACTCCCGGTAGCAGTTGTTTCGCAATGTTGCCCGATAAATGGGTGAAAATCTTCAATAATCATAGGTTATTTTTTGGTTTGGTTAATAGCAATGGCTTGCTCAAGATAATATTTGAGTATGGCTTGATCGAAGCTGGTAAGAGAGAGCACCCTCAGGGTTTTACCTTTGCCGGTGAGCAACTTGGATTCATCATCCATTTTGCTCCCTTTCAGGAAACCAATATCTATCCCATGTGGCATCGTACGCAAGTGACATATCCCTCCATTGGCATTGGCGTAAGTAGTAATGCGTATCTTTTGGGTTTCAACGATGCCCTCATAAGACTGTAACAGTGCTCTCGCCTTAATAAATAAATTTTTGTGTTCACTGCATAAATCTTTGTCAAACTGTTTCATAACAAATTAAAAGGTGATGGGTAAAAATATTTTAGTGAGTAATTCTTCTTCGGGAGTATTGTCAGGAGTATTGAGGTATTGATCAAAAATGGGTGCTTCACGCAATGAATAATTACTGTTGAATAACCACTGCTTAAGCACCAGGTTGTATACTGTGTCTAGCTGAGCGTAACTTCCCTGGTAGGTAAACATGGCATATTTTCCGGCAGGCAGTGTTTTTACTACAAATTCGCCTTCCGATGCTACAGGTTTTGCCAAGGTGACACAAGCCTCGTATTGATACAATATATCGCCAGCTATTTCGGGGTGGTCGTGCGAGATACCAAACATCTCCATTGTAGGGTAAAATAATTGTTGGGCAAATACATACGCCATCAGTTTTTGCCAGGCTTTTTGAATGACACTGGTTTCATATTTACCTAAAATGCGGGTGCTTAATAGTTGTTGGGCAGGTAAATCGACAATTTTGGGAGCAAGGACAAAACCTGGTAAGGTAGTATTGGTAGTTTCTGGTTGGTTTTTAATAAACCGTTGTTGTTGTTCTCTAAAGGCTTGCGGGCTTTTGCCAAAATATTTGCGAAAAGCATGGCTAAACGAGGAAGGTAGTTCGTAGCCCATCTGATAACTCAGGTCGTGGATAGGGGTGTGACTGTAAGTAAGCAATTGTGCGGCAGTTTCCATGCGTACTCGTTTAATGTATGCGCCCAGTGGTTCGTTTAGATAAGCTTTGATGATGCGGTGAAAATGAAAAACCGAGAAGTTACCTATTTCGGCAAGTCGTGCTACATCTAAAGGTTCAGACAAATGCTGGCGAATGTATTCCAGGACTTTTTGAATACGGGTTTGGTAGTCGTTATGAAGATCGTGTTGATTTGTCATAATTGTGTTGGGAGTTCAATAACACAAATATCGGCAAATCAAATGACAGCCACTTGTTCATTTTTGCTTTCTTAAAAAATACAGGAAGGTAAAATTAGGACGGGGGAAGGGGCAGCGATAAGAGGACTGACTATGACTCAGTCCTCGTTATCTTTCAAATCTAAGCACTAATTAATTATCTTAAAAGTTATGTAGACAGTTTACACATAAGTAGCCCTTATTTTGTAAGAAACATCATTGCTACTGGGGGTAAAGTCAAAAGCATACCTGTCGAAATCAGGGTAAGGAATTTCTTCGTAATGGAGCCACTCCTTGTCGTTTACCTGATAATAATAGTGCCCTTCAAGACCAACACAAGCTACTTGACGATCGTTGCTTGTAAAATAAATCACTTCAAGCTCCTGAGGATAACCGTGGCTATCGTTTAGCTTCACTTTATTGCCATCAGGACTTATAGAGCCAAGAGGAGCCTCCTCTTGCCATTTTACATATACATCGTTTAAAACCATAGTATTATAGTAGTTATTGCTTGTGGGAGCAAAATATACACATTTTGCGCTCCCTGAAATAAGCATATAATTATAAAGGGAATTACCCCTTAAAATAATTGCACTAACACACAACGAAGATAATAGGCTAATGTGTTATTTTCCAATAGGAATATGATTTTTGTTAAGCCCAAATTACCTTATTTTTAAGTAAATGTTATGTGCATTTTTGTTTTGCTTATTTGGTGTATAATCAATCAATACGCTCTTTATGTAGGCATTGTCTCAAAGTGCCAAATTTTTTATTATAAATTATGGTTAAAAAGAGTTTTTGTGTAATACTAAGTTTGAGCTTTATGAAGTGGTGTGTTTTTTTTGGTTGAAATCCTTAAGTAGGCTTTAAGCATTGTTGTTGGTAACAATAGTCGGTAGCTTTCGGCCGATGGTCAATAGTCGATAGCAACACGCAGTTCAATAGTTTTTAAATGCATCATCGATGGATCAACTTTGACTAAAATCACGGCAGAGTATTGTGGTGAGTGAACATCAATCAATCGAAGCTTTGTCATTATTTTTTGCTCTCGTGTTGCTGTGGCAGCAGGGTATCACTTGAAAGCCAAATCAATACATTATTTATTTGACTTTGAGTAAGTTCCTGCTCAAAAAAATCTACAATCTCTTGGCTGGTATATCGAAAACTAAAGTGGGTAAGCACAAATTGACACTTTGGGTGTTGATTGATGTGTGGCTTAAGGTGTTTCCAGTGCGTGTGGCAACGTTCGTTGGCGTAAGCCTCATTGACTGGCTTCAGAAAAGTACACTCTGTAATAATGGTAGGGTAGTCAAATAACCACGCATTGTTATCAAAAACCGAGGCGTGGGTATCGCCCATAAACACAAACAATGGTTGATAATAAGTTTCTTCCACTGTTTCGCCTTTTTGCTTGGCTTCTTGTTTTTTTTGTGCCATCAATTGCCCAAACTCTTGCATTTTGCCTTCCGTCATTTTTTGCTGTTTTAGTGCCTCATATTCAGGTTTGAGCCTTTGTTTTTTCTCGGCAAAAGCATAGCCCACACATACGATACTGTGTTCACAATTGACCACTTTTACCTGGTATCGGTCATTTTTACCTATGTAAAATGTGTCTCCACCAGCTACCCCCGTAATATTGTAGCTACCACGTAAGTGAGGATTGTAGGGCGCCGAGTGGTTGAGGCAGCGTCGGGCAATAATGTATTCCTCTAGGTAACTCTGAGAAGCTTTGGGCAAATAAATTTGCACCCCATCGCGGCTTGCCAGATACTCTATATCGGCAATGTGGTCGTTGTGGGTGTGGGTTACCAACACATAGTCGCCCTGGCGTCCTTCGGCCAGTGCAGCATCGAGGCAAAGTTTGAGCTGTGGAATGTAAAAAAAAGTTTTGTCGCCCGAACGCGAATAGCCTTCTATAGTAAACGTGGTGTTAGGGATATTCCACTTTCGCCATTGACGAAAAGGGTGTCCTTCGACCATATTGGGAGTACTAAATGTTGTCATACTAAGGGTATCAAATTTGACTTGTAATCAATGCTTCATCTAAACTTATCCAGTCTTTTTTGGGATGCTTTCGCCCAAATGTTTCAGGGTATAAAATTTCGCTGATAATTTCTACCGAATCAGCCAAACGAGGACCAGGGCGGTTAAAGTACTGATTCCCATCGGTTAGGTACACTTGCCCATTTTGTACAGCAGGTAGTTCTTTCCAACCAGGCAAATCTATTAATAGGTTGATCTCTTGCAGGGTACGTGCGATACCAAATCCACAAGGCATAATCAAGATTACGTCAGGGTTTTGTTGCTCAATGTCAGCCCATTGGATATAGTGCGAGTGCTGAGCTTCTTTGCCAAATAAATTGACTCCCCCCGCTTTTTCTACCAAAGTAGGTACCCAGTTGGCAGCATTCATCAAAGGTGAGAGCCATTCTATACAAGCCACTCGTTTTTTATGGGCAATGGGCTGGGTTGTTTTTTCTACCGAGTCAATTCTTGCCAACAGGTTGGTTACTAATTGCTGGGCTTTTTGGGGCACCCCCAAAGCTTTGCCTACCGCCAATATATCATTGAATACGTCTTGAAAGCCTACTGGTTCGAGGTTGATAATCTGTGGGTTAGAACTGATTAACTGGCATACGGCAGCTTCTACATCTTTCATGCTTACTGCGCATACCTCACATTGCGACTGAGTAACTACAAAATCGGGCGCGAGCTTTTCCAGTACCTCATTGTATACTTCATATACCGACAAGCCTTTTTGTACCAAAGCTCCTACACTTTGATCTATTTCGGCGCTACTGCCTTGCGGAAATTTGGCTTCTGTACATACAGGCAAATCGGTGATGCCCGCCGGGTAATCGCATTCGTGTGACCTGCCTACCAATTGATCTTGAAAGCCCAAAGCACATACTATTTCGGTGGCACTGGGCAAAAGTGATATAATTTTGTTCATGGAATGGGTGTTTTTCTGAGAAAACAAAAATACAAGAGATTATACACAATGTTTACTTTATGTGTTTAAACCTTGATAATATAGGGCGTTTAAAGAGGGATTAATGCTGAAAACTTACAAAATATTACATTGAAATCTTTTTTTTTCAAAGAAAACAGACCTTTGTTGTAATTACTTTTTTGGTAAAAAACGCATAAAAGAATGTATACACCAACAAAAATGTCGCGCATGGATACCTCAAATGCTATTGGCATATTTGACAGCGGAATAGGAGGGCTGACCGTAGCACGTGCTGTGCGTCAATTGTTGCCCCAAGAAAGCATCATATATTTTGGCGATACAGCTCATTTACCTTACGGTGATAAGTCTACAGCGGCGCTTCAGGCGTACGCCATTAAAATATGCAACGTGTTGCTTCAGCAAAACTGTAAAGTAATATTGATGGCTTGTAATTCTGCATCAGTAGCCGCCTATGATCTGGTAAAAGAGTATGTAGGTAGTCGGGCTAAGGTAATGAATGTAATAGAGCCTATGATCAATTATATACACGATGTATATGCAGGCAAGAGTGTTGGGTTGATAGGTACCAAGCAAACTATTTTGTCGAATGTATACAAAAAAAAGGTAGACCAGCTGGGGGCAGGTATAGACCTTAGGTCATTGGCAACCCCATTGTTGGTGCCTATGATCGAGGAGAATTTTTTCAAGAACAGTATTCGCGCAGAAATCATTGATGCCTATTTGTCACGAGAAGAGTTAAAGGATATTGATGCCTTGATTTTGGGTTGTACACATTACCCTTTGATCAAAGCGTCTATTCAAAAATTTTATAATACAAGGGTAGAAGTGCTCGACTCGTCAGAGATCGTGGCAAGTTCGCTTAAGGGAATGTTAGAAATGCATAACCTGACCAATAAGAGTGGCAAAGTGTTGCAACAGTTTTACGTTTCAGACTTTACTCAATCTTTTGAAACTTCTACCCAGTTGTTTTTTGGCAAGCATGTGCAATTGACGCATTATCCTTTATGGGAGTAAAAAGGCTTACTTTGGTACATGAGACTGCCGTAATCTTGTAAAAAACGTATAATAACTTGACACCTTTATATATGTAATGCTCTAAACTGTGTAAGATTATTTGATTTTGACGAGTTGCTTTGTGCAACCGTTGCAGGTAAACTACTTTCTATTATACTAGGATTAAAGTGATTTTAGGATTTACAGGATTAGCTGAAGCAGAGCTTAGCACAGCAAAGCTGTAGCTTCGGTTGATTAATGTTGGTATTCAGACAATTAGTCAAAATCGATCCTCAAAACCATTTTTGTTTAAGTATAACTGTCAGGTTTAGTGTATAAAACGAACTATAGATAAAAAATAACCAAACGCCAACGGCTATACTATTACAAAGATGACCTCAGGGCTTGTTTAAACTTCATCTAATAGATGCTTTACGTGATTTTTGCACTCATCTGAGCACAAAACTCATCGAAAATCACGCTAAACACGAATGCTTTAAACAAGCTCTCAAATACAAATTTACGGTAGTTATGAGAAAACGAATATTCAACTTAAGTTATAAAACCCTTCTTGTCGTACTGCTATCAGCTTTTTTTGCGCATTCAACCAAGGCCCAAAAAATTTATAAAATGGCTGAGCCCAACGCCTACAAAATATATAGGTCGCTGGAACAAGCCCTGCAGGAACCTAATAAAGTAAAACACCTTGACTTGAGCGAACAACAGCTCTTGGCAGTGCCTGGTGACATCCAAAAGTTTAAAAACCTGGTAATACTGGACTTGTTCAATACCAAAATCACCCATTTGCCTCAGACCATTACTGCTTTGACCAACCTGGAAGAGCTGAACCTGAGCCAAAACCCTGACTTGAACTTAGCCGAAGTTTTTGGGCAATTGACTAAGTTACCTTATTTGCGTAAGCTACACCTGGCCTATAGCAAACTTACCAAACTACCACCTGAAATAGGGCTTTTGTCACAGCTTGAGGTGCTTAACTTATACAAAAACAACTTGCGTACGTTGCCTGTCACGGTGAGTAAACTTACCAAACTCAAAGAGATTTATTTACAGTCTAACCAGTTGGGTCAAATTCCAGCTTGTATTACTACGCTTGCCAACTTACAAGTATTAGATTTATACCACAATCATGTGCAGTTTGTACCAGCCAACATTGGCAAATTAGGGAATTTGCGCATATTGAATTTGCATCAAAATGCTTTGCATAAGTTTGACAAAAACGCCTGGCAGCTACAAAACCTCGAGGAACTTTACCTGGGTTCTAACCCCCATCTCGACTACGAAGAAGTGTTGGCAGTATTGGCAAAGCTACCCCACCTACGTGTGCTTAACCTTACCAACAATAATATAAAAGAGCTACCAATGGAGGTAGGAATGATGCTTAACTTACAGGAACTTTACCTGCAAAACAATTACTTGAGTAAATTACCCGAAGAGTTAAGTTTGTTAAAAAACTTACATGTACTATCGTTGGCTAAAAACCGTTTTACTCAGCTACCCAAACGGTTTGTCAAACTTACCAACCTGAAAGTATTAAGCCTAAGCCAAAACCCGCAACTTGATTATGCACAAGTGTTTGACGTATTGGGTAACCTGGAGGGCTTGCAGAAACTTGACTTGTCTGGCAATAACTTACAAAAGCTTTCGGGGCAGATTGTGTTTTTACAAGGGTTAAGAGATTTAGACTTGCGCAACAATCATTTGAAATCGCTTAGCCCCAAGATAGCCTTGCTCACCAACTTGCGTAAACTGGATTTGTACCAAAATCAACTATCAAGTTTGCCCAAACGTATTCATTCGTTGAACAACCTGATAGAACTATACCTGGGCAAAAACAGATTGCCCAAAACTGAGCAACTCAAAATTAAGGCTTGGTTTCCAAATGCCTTGGTAAGCTTTCATTAAACCTAATTTCGCTCTTTTGACAAAGGCTTTGTTCTATCTGTGGGATAGGGCAAAGCCTTTGGTGTTTTTAATGCCTGCCTACATCAATTTTATTTTGGTGTACTCTCCCAAAACACTATCTTGTAACACTGTTCGCCTTACCTAAAATTATAATCTTATGAAAAGAGTATTTGCCTGGTTGGTATTCGTTTTTGTTAGTCACTGTACCTCGGCCCAAGGTGTAGATAATAATGAACTTTTGCAGCGGATCGACAAAAACATTCGGGAAAACATGCAAAGATGGCAAATTCCTGGGCTTGCTATAGCCATTGTCAAAGACGGAAAAACAGTTTTTATGAAAGGTTATGGGGTAACCAAGGTGGGAGGCAAGCAAAAAGTAGATAAGCATACCTTGTTTATGATCGGGTCTAACACTAAAGCTTTTACTGGTGCGGCTATAGCCTTGTTACATGCCCGTCGTAAGCTCAACCTAAACGATCGGGTGCAAAAGTGGTTGCCAGGGTTTAGGCTCAAAGACCCACTGGCTGCCAAAGAAGCCAATATTACCGACTTATTATCACATAGGTTGGGGTTCAAAACATTTCAAGGAGACTTTGTCTATTGGGGCTCTCAACTTTCGCGGGCAGAGGTAGTGCAAAAAATGGGATTGATTGACGCGCCTTATAGTTTACGTACCCGCTGGGGATATTGCAATGCGGCTTTTGTGGCAGCCGGAGAGCTTACCGCCAAGGTAACAGGGCAAAGCTGGGAAAAATACATACGGTCGCAGATACTGAAGCCCTTGGGGATGAATGAAACATTGATGTTGTCAGAAGAGTTTGCCAAAGCCTCTAACATTGCTCAGCCTCATTCGTTGGTAGCAGGTAAACTGACCAGTGTACCCATCATCAACATTGATAATCTTGCCCCGGCAGGTAGTATGGCATCTAATGTCCAAGACATGGCCACTTGGCTCAATGCCCAGGTATATGATGGCAAACTTAACGGTAAACAACTTATTCCGGGGCGGGTATTTCGCATTACGCGTATCCCTCAGTCTATTTTAGGCACCAACCAACGGCACCAAAAAGCGACTCATTTTTACTTGTATGGTTTAGGGCTGAGCATCAACGATCGCAAGGGTAAATTAGTTTATTCGCACACAGGAGGCGTCAATGGCTTTTTATCGTCAGTGGTGTTTGTGCCAGAAGATAAGTTGGGCATAGTGGTGTTGACAAACAGTGACCAAAACAATTTTTTCGAACATTTGACCGATAAGTTGAGAGATTTGTTTTTGAAAGTGCCCGTAAAAAACAATGATGCTCAATTATACCAAAAATTTGTAGCAAAAAAACAGGCAGAACAAAAGTTAATTGATTCTTTAAAAAAGGTGGTGGCTCAAAAGAATGTGCCTACCATCGCATTAAAAAAGTTTGTAGGAAAGTACCATAATGAAGTTTATGGAGAGGTTGAGGTAAAAAAGCATAGAGGAAAACTGACCTTGCATTTTGCTCACCATCCCCAATTGAGAGGCCAACTTGAGTACCTAAAAGATAACCATTTTTTGTGTACTTATTCTGACTATATGCTAGGGGTAAAGGCATTCCCTTTTGAGGTAAGTAATGGCAAAGTAAAAAGCTTTGTATTGAGTGTAAACGGTTTTGTGGAGTATACCACCTATAAATTTTTGAAAAAAACACATCGATAAACTTGACTTTACTTTGGATAAATGCTGAAAAAATCCGCAAAAATGAGTATATTAAAACAACCCTTAAACCTGCAGTGCAATTTCTAAACAAAATCAATCAAAAATTTATTGGTATTTAAACACCAAGCCACATAAGTCTGTAAAACTATGAAAACTGTGATTGTTACCGGAGCCAATTCGGGTTTGGGGTTGTATACTTCCAAACATTTGCTGTTGCAAGACTACGCAGTAGTGTTGGCTTGTCGTAACCTGAAAAAAGCAACAAAAGCCCAGAAGTGGTTGCATAGAAAAACCGGGAAAAAACATACACAAATCGCTCATCTCGACCTGGCTTCATTCAATCATATTCGTAAGTTTTGCCTGAATACGCCTCTTAATAATATTTATGGGGTAGTATGCAACGCAGGCATTGCTTATGCACACCCTACCCGATTTACTCAAGATGGCATAGAAGAAACCTTTGGGGTAAATCATCTGGGGCATTTTCTATTGGTAAATTTATTGCTTGGCAAAGCCCAAAACCTGCAGCGCATTGCCGTGGTATCGTCCGATGCCCACAACCCTGACATACAAGGGCATCATCCACCGCCTTATTATCAACGAGAATTAGAGCTTGCCTACCCCGACGATTCGCGGGTGAAAAACTGGGAAAAAGAAGGTGCGTTGCGTTACGCCAATTCCAAACTTTGTAATGTGTTATTTGTGTATCACTTGGCAGAAGAACTCAAAAAAACCCATCGTAAACATATTTTGGTCAATGCTTTTAACCCTGGGTTTATACCAGGTACTGGGTTGGGCAAAAACTCTTCGCCTGTGAGTAAGTTTTTGTGGTTCAATGTGTTGCCCTTGTTTAGTCGATTCTCTAAAGCCATTCGCACTGCCAATGAGTCGGGCAAGGCGCTTACTTCGCTTATTAGTGAAGCAAAGGCAAGCGGTAAATACTACGATGGGTTCAAGGAAAAGGCTTCGTCGAAGCAGAGCTACGATAAAAAACAAGCCCAAAAACTGTGGTGGCGCAGCGAAGAGCTTGCCCATTTGAAGATCAATGAAAAAATTGAATAATTTAACTCCTCACTGAACAACCTCATGTCAACACAAAAAAAGAAAGTAACGGGTATAGGAGGCATATTTTTTAAATGCCAAAACCCCGACCAGATGAAAACCTGGTACCATCAACACCTGGGCTTGCGTACCGATCAATACGGCGCTTTGTTTGAATTTAGGCAGGCAGACGCTCCCGAAAAACCTGGGTATTTGCAATGGAGCCCATTCTCGCAGGATACTACCTATTTTGCCCCTTCCAAAAAAGAGTTTATGGTAAACTATAGGGTAGAAAACCTGGAAGAACTGGTAGAAGAACTCAAGGCACAAGGAGTCACTGTTTTGGATGAAATAGAGACCTTTGATTACGGTAAGTTTGTGCACATATTGGATCCTGAAAACAATAAAATTGAGCTTTGGGAACCAGTAGATGAGGTGTTTACCAAAAGCCACGGAGATAAGACTACCAAGTAAAATATTAGCTGGGCTAAATCACAAAACGGGGATATTCACCATTATATCCCCGTTTTGTGTGGGTTATTTCATGCGTGGAATCACCACATACTCTTGTTTTACCCTAAAGGTAGTATCTCTTCCTTTGTGAAAAAAAGAAATTGTACCTTCCCAATATTTACGCCCCAATGGGTAGGTGGTCTTAAAGCGCACTTTGCCTATGCCATTTTCTACTTTAATGGGTTCGCCGTTTACTGTCATTTTTGCGTTTGCTTTGCTGGGTACAGCAGCTATCACCATATTGGCACGGTAGGTATCGCCCGACCATAAAATATTGCTTTCTGCGCTCACTCCAGTATATATCCTGTCAAATCTAATATCCTCGGTAGCAGGCTGTTGGACATGTAATTGGGTGAGTATATTTTGTTGATCGTTCAACACTTGGTGTTGCAGTTGAGTAAGCTTTGCCAAGGCTACTACCACAGGCTTTTGCCAAAAATTATCATATACAAAGTTGCCTTTGGGTGCTTCGGGGTTTTTGGTAAGCAAAGGAAATGGCTTTTTGAACAAATCTTTGTACTCATTGTTTAGCCAATGACTATAAGCATTGAGCTTTTCTTCAAGCGTATAGGCTGCTCCTTTGGGGCTACCCAACATGCCTACCATTAGCTTACTTACCCTAAGCTTGGCTTGGGGGCGTTTTACTGTATATGTTTTTTCATCCAGCCCACCCCCTGCTCTTTTTATCAACAGTTCTTTGCTTTTGGTGAGCTCGCTTATAATCTCTGTCGACTTTTTCTTGAGTACCTCTGCCCGTTTAATCAATTCCAGGCCTTTGAGAGCATTGCCCCCCTTCTTTACATCTCTTTTGAGCGATTGAAGTGATTGATCGCTTTCCCGCTTGTAATTGACCAGCGAATGCTCTAAAGTACTGTTGATAAGCACAAATTTTTGTATCAAAGGTTCGGGGACTCGGTAGTGGATATAATACCAAGCACCGAGCGATAAAATGAGCGCCAGGGTAACCACCGAAAACCGAATGATTCGTTTGCGCCTTGGAGCCTTCAAGTTGTTTTTTAGGGCTTCTTTTTGAGTGGGTTCGTTTTCTTCTGTGTTCATGGGTTAATAGTAAAAACTTGAAAAATCGTCCATTACCTACGATAGGTAATTTTACCTTGCTAATAAAACTTGCCAGGCTTTTGGGTTAGGTATATTTACTTTGCTGTATTCGTTGCCTAAAATTTTTGACATGAAAAAAATCAGTTATTTATTCTTGTTTGGAGTGCTTTTTTGCTTTGTTTATTACCTTTTGGCAATACCTCATAATACACTTTTTGCACTATAGTAGTGTCTTTTCCTCGAGACATAAACCGAAATCTTGCCTCCCAATATTGTTTGCCTATGCCTTGGGTTTTAAAAATCACTTCACTTTTTCCAGCATTTACAGGTAAAGGGGTTTTATAAATACTGAACTTGGGGATTAAACGGAATACCCCCCCTGATAATATCATATCAGCTTGATAACTATCACCTACTTGTATTTGATGCAGTTTGGGGATAATATCCAGACCTAAGCGAAAGTGCCCACAAATACTGGTAAGACTCCAGTTCGCTAGTTTCTTCAATATCATTGCTTGCAAATGCTGTATGTACAGTTGTTGCTCGGTAATAAGTGCCTTGGCAGCAATGGTGGTAGGCTTGCCTCCACCAAAATATTTTACCGATATATGCTTTGGGTCTATTGGGGCAAGGTCAAGGTGTCCATACTCATTGTTTAGCCAATCCTTGTATTTTTTCATCGCCTTTTTCAAGGCACCAAACCCTTGTTTACCATTGTGCCACTGATTGCTTATGCGCTCAAATAAGCCATTGATTTTCGTAGTTTTTTTGATGAGCAATTGCGCACGTTTTATTCTTTCGCGTCCTTCTCTCAAATTACCATTTTTGTGTACATCCTCCTTTAAGTCCTCCATGTCTTCCACTGCCTTCTTGTGCCCTTGCTGCCAGCTTATGTCCATAGCCGTTTGCAGCTCACTAAGTTGGGCATCATACGTAGGCGTGCCCCAAAGTATTTGCCCCAAGCACCCCAAGACAATGAGCAGGACAAATATTTCATAAATGCGAGTAATGGTGTGCTTCATCATCAAGTTATTTTACCTCATAATACACTTTTTGTACTATGGTAGTATCTTTTTTTCCATCTACTGTATAATACCTAAACTTAGCCTCCCAATATTGTTTGCCTTGTTGGGGCACTTCAAAACGTACAGCGCCGTCCCTTGTAATTTTGTTGTTATAATACATTCGGGTGGTTAATGAGCCATAACGCCGTATTTTGACCAAAAACATGTCAGCGGTGTATGTATCGCCCACCCTTACCCAACTGGTGGGGGCTGTCACAGTAACTGGTGAAGGCGCAAGATTAAAAGGAAAAGCCTCGCTAATGTCGACATTTGGGTAAAATGCCCCCAAGAAGTACAATACTTGGCTTTGGTAATGAAGCAATGACAAACGTTGTTGGGCAAGCCAAGCCTTGAGCGAAGCGGAAGTAGTTGTATCAAAAAAATGAGTAACCCATTGCCCCAAAGTAGGGGTCTTGAGTGGGAAATCGAACGGCAAAGTAAAGTGAGGTTTGTCCAGGTCTTCGTATTCTTTATTCAACCATTTTACATGGGCATTCATTACTTGATACACTTGTTGCTTTATTATTTGAGGTTGGTGGTTGTTTTTTTCTATCTGGTAAAGCGCCTGCATCACTTTTTGGGTAGTGCTTTGCACTAGTTTTGCCCGTTTTACCCTAGATAATCCATCACGTCCATTACTGAATTTAGCCACCTCTGCCTTTAAGTTTTTAATTGCTGTGATGAGGTACGCTTTGGAGTCTTTTATATCTTCGTTCAGGGTTGTTTGTAAGCTGTTAAATGTTGTTTGGTAGGCAAATGGTGGCGTAAAAGCCATTAGCCCCACACAAATCACCACTAAGCATATAGCAAGTACTTCATATATACGATAAATTGTGTTCCAGTTCATTTGCCTAAAACTTACGTGAAAAAAAAGGGGGCTGTTTTATACCTGATAATTTAGCCTCAATAGAACATTTTATTACTTGCCTTTTGGCAATACCTCATAATAAATTTTGCGTACTACAGTAGTATCATTTCCATTGTATGCATAATACCTAAACTTAGCCTCCCAATGTTGTTTGCCTCTGTTTTTGGGGGTAAAACTCACTACCCCTTTGCGGTATTGTAGGTGAGGGGAGGACGATAGCCTAATACTTTCGCCATCAATGGGCTGTCCATAATACAAACTTGCCGTGTACTTGTCGCCTACTTGTACCAGTTGGCTTTTGGGAGTTATATATACACGTTGGCACCCAAAACAACACTTGATCTCATGTGAGTATACAATCAGTAAAGCACGCAAAACCATTTTTTGCACCTGTTGTAGTTGTAATTGTTTCCTGGTGACCAATGCCTTGACAACAGCAGGGGTGACACCGCCCACCTCAGGGTATTTTGTCAATGAGTCAAGCAGTGGCAATTGAAGATTCTTAAATGTGCGTTGAAGCCACCGGTGATATTTGCTCACCGTTTGCTCCAAGGAGCTAAGCGCTTGCTGATTGTTTTGCCCGTGAGTCTTTATATACTCAAGGGCATCGTTTACTTGCTTGGTTTTGTGTACTAGTTGTTGCCCTTTTCTTACACTTTCCCAGTTTTGGGCTGTATTGTTTCTTATTATCACCGATTGTTTAAAATCATTGATCAACTCAAACGCTTGTTTTTGGCTTTGTTGCCAGTTGGTGTTCATTGCCATTTGCAGTTCACTAAGTTGAGCATCATACGTAGGTGCGCCCCAAAGTATTTGCCCCAAGCCTGCCAAGACAATGAGCAGGACAACTATTTCATAAATGCGAGTAATTATGTGCATTACTTTACCCAATAGGGTGTTTTTACTGTATTGGTATATTCTACACCTTCATGACAGTAACTAAACTTACTTGTCCAGTATTGTTTGCCCTTGCCGCTTACACGAAACTCTATAGCAGCACCTTTGCCCTTAAGGAAGGCTGGCTTGCCGTTGACTTCGGCATAATACCATTGTTTTTTATCCCAAAAAGGAAAAGCTTCCCCTACCACCATATCTGCCTTGAGCGTATCGCCCACCTCTATGTAGTTGACAGGTTGAGTTATTCCTGTTATTGTAGGTATAAAAAAGCAGCCATAAGGATATATACTATATTTTATTCGTACCCCTTTTACTATTGATTTCCAGTGCTTTAATATAAACAATTGGTAAGTGGTGAGCATTGCCAGTGTTTCGTAAGTAGTATTCGATTTGCCAATGTGGTTGGTAGCCAGATGTACAAACTGGGGAATATCCAGGTGTTTATATTGTTCATTCCTAAAAACCATATAGACATTTAGACTATCTTTCAATGCTTTTGCCTGGCTTGCATGAAGGTATTTAGGCATATTTTTTTTGTAGTAATCTATTTGCTGCAACTTTTTCAATGGCTTGTACCATAGCTGTTGTAGTTCTTGCCAAACCTGATAGCCATTGTCCCTTTTGCTCAATAACTTAGTAATATCCCCTTTCCAGTATTTTCTCTCAAACTTTTGGCTTTTGTCTAAAGCCTTGTAAAACTCCTCAAAGTGAGCGTTGTAGTGGTTAGGGAATATAATACACACCAGACCCAGGCATACTATTACCAACCAGGCAACTATTTCATAAATACGAGCAATTATGTGCATTACTTTACCCAATAGGGTGTTACTTTCGTATGGTTGATTGTTAAACTACCATACCAAATGAAGGGAAGGCAGTGGAGAAAGTAAATTTAATTGGCAACAAAAAAGCCTGCCATCAATGAATGAGGCAGGCTTTTGTGGGTTATGGGTTGAGTTGCTGTAGCGAATCGTACATTTCGAACTCGTTGAGCATACATTGCAACTCAAAAATGGTGGTTTGTAAGTAGTTTTTGAGCGGTTCGTTTTGTTGCTCCCGCAGGTAGTCTAGCGAGGCATCGGCATTGAACACAAACGCCTCAAGCCGGGCGCGTAAACTCAAAGCAAACAAATCGATTTGTTGGGTTGAAATGGCAATGCTTTGTGCCCCTGGATTTAAATTAATATCTTGCGTGATATTCAAATTAATTTTTGATAATAAGCCCTTGAGGGAAAGGTCTCAAACTT
This sequence comes from uncultured Microscilla sp., assembly GCF_947493425.1. GTDB lineage: Bacteria > Bacteroidota > Bacteroidia > Cytophagales > Microscillaceae > Microscilla. The sequence goes on from NZ_CANLRP010000030.1 coordinate 44,302, forward strand.
ATAACCTCTTGGGCTATACTTTCACCCTGAAAGTATGAACAAATATAGTGAAAAAGCCCACCTTTTGCAAGAAGAATAAGCGTTAATTTACTGATATTGAGGTGCTTGTGTTTTATATGGAAGGGGTTCTGTTCAACAACCTGTTTAGTCTTTGGCAAGGGTTACCAAATCTAATTCTGAAGTGGTTTTAGTCTACCACTGTGTTTTTACTAAAATACGTGTGGTAAAAGATCGGTTAGACATAAAAAAATCGTATTAGAAGAGCAGCTGTTACCATTCTCCTAATACGATGTGATGTTCTAAAGCTCTCAAGGTCTTTTAAGCCGTTTGGTGGTGAAACTTGATCGTAGAATAAGCCACCCCAAAGTCCTTGGATAAAGTGACATGAGGAAAGCATTGCTTGATGGCAATTTTGATGATGGCCATGTGGTGAATGGCGTGCTCTACATTATAAGCAAGTTCACGGTCTAGCGAAGTAAGTGTACACGCTTCGTGTCCTTCTGGCGAAAGCAACGTAGTAAGATTGATAGGGTCATTAGACAACTCCATCGTAGACAAGTGCTGAATGCAATTGTTTATAAAGTTGATGGCAAACTCAGGATCATTCTCAATAGAAGGATTGCGTTCTCTGAGGTCGTAATTGATAGAAGCATCTGCTATACCTTTGAAGAGGCAATCATAAAATTCAACAATATGACGCAAATGTTTGCTGATAGAGTTATCCATTAGCAAAGGCAATGGACTGGTATATTCTTCTGGACTTAGTTGTTTAATGAGTCCAACAAGTTGATTTAAAATATTACTAGATGATGTAATTAAATTCATAATCAATGAGGAATGTTATAACTTAATCGGTATATATTTTTTTCTAAGAATAAGTACTATAAGGCAACATGTCCATAGTATAGCAGCCATGGCAAACAAAAAGCCGTGATCGTTATTGACTACAATGCCTAAGGTAGTTAAATGAAAAAATAAGGCACCACTCATAGTTCCGAGTCCCAATAGTGCACCTATCCAACTATATCGGGAGGTTAACAACAAAACCGAGGCAATGAGTTCCACTACACCAGACCCAATTCTTCCGTAAGGCTCCATCCCGATAGTTGAGAAAATATAAATTGAATCTTTATGCCCTGGAAATTTATACAAGAAAATGGTTTGTAGCATGAACAATGCAGAGATAAGTTGTGCAATCCAAACAATGTTTTTTTTCATAACAATTGGGTGCTATAGGGCAAATTGCCCTGCAAATGTATATAAAATAGATTAGAAAAGTAGGAGTTAAGGGGGTGGAATTGGTCAGAATCCTTACTTCAGTCAAAAAATCATTGCAATTGTTACGAAAGGAGAACGTATGCTGCAATGATTTGTTATAACAAGGATTATTTATAAATTTTTTGCCAGTTTTTGTCGGCTTTACTTTTCAAATTGCGTTCATCTTTGTTCCACATCTTAAGTGTGTTGGTGCCTAGTTTGTTATAAAACAAGTACAGCCTGCCCCCTATAATTTTAAATGTACGAGGGTTAATGTCTACCTTAGAGGGTTTGGCGAGCCCAAAAGCATACGCACACCAACCGCCATACATAGGCTCATACTTTGCTGGGTTTTGCCTGAAGATATTTCTGTTCTGATTATTTTTAAATCGGTACACAATGCCTCCATAATTGTGGGTGATTTGGGCATTGCCCTTTACTGCTTTCCCTTCGGTAAAATAACTTACCGGGTCGTAGCCCTTTATGGCAATATTGCCTCTTTTGGTATTAAAATGCTTAGTTTTGGTCGATTGGCTGTAGGCATTGCTTGTCCAACACAGCAATACCAGGACTAAAGTAAAAGCCGGGAATTGAAATTTGTGCATATTCATTAATTTGTGGTATAAAAAATAATAGTTGATTAGCGTCAAGCCGTTAGGTGTTGATGTCTTGTGTTTTACCTAAACTTGTGATATGACACTAATCTTGTTTTAATACAAAACATTTAACTTATCACAAATATAGGCAATGTCAAATCAAGCAAATGTCAGGCAGGTGACAAGAGGGGGGTTTTTTTTCAAAAAAAGCGGAATCATCAACTCCGCTTTTAATCATACGGGTATTTATAAAATACCCTCTAAAAACTAATGTGGTGTTTTTGAATAGTCACAAGCAGTGAGCAACAAGCTTCAAGTGTGTATGCCCAGTAGTACAAGTTATTGGGTGATTACTTTGGCAAAGTCTACTGCAGGCAAATCTACTTGATTGCGCATCAGGTCTTCGTAAGTATCTCGTTTACGAATCAGTTTGGCTACGCCATTGAGCACCAATACCTCGGCTGGGCGAAACCTTGAGTTATAGGTAGACGCCATACTGTAGCCATAAGCCCCGGCACTTTCCAGGGCAATAAGGTCACCTTCGCGTACCTCGGCGAGCATTCGATCTTTGCCCAGGTTATCTATCTCGCAGATATTGCCTACTATGGTATATTTTTTTTGTGTTCCTTGAGGGTTCGACACATTTACAATTTGGTGGTAAGCATCATACATCATTGGGCGAATCAAATGATTAAACCCTGAATCAACCCCCACAAAATCAGTCCCTCCGTTGCGTTTGCATACCTTACATTCGGTGAGCAAAGTACCCGAATTGCCCACCAAAAAACGCCCCGGTTCAAACCAAAGCTCCAGCGTACGCCCGTATTTCTGACAAAATTGTTGAAATACCGGGTCAAGTTTTTGCCCCAGTTCTACTACATCAATCACCTCTTGACCATCGCCTACGTCTACTTTAATGCCTCCACCAAAATCTATAAACTCCAGGTTTTTGAACCCCAACGCAATGTCAAATACTGTTTGTGCCCCTTGCAAAAATACTTCTGGAGTCATAATCACCGAACTACTATGGATATGAATGCCATTGATGGGTAAATTATACTTGGCTTCTATGGCTTTTACCTCGTCGAGCTGATTCATAGAAATCCCAAACTTTGATTGATTGTGCCACCAGTTTACCTTATCGGCATTTTTTTGGGTGGCAATGTGAGGGTTTAACCTGATACATACGGGTACTTGGCTACCATAACGTTGGGCAAATTTTTCCAGGTTTGAGAGGTTTTCTATATTTATTTTTACCCCTAGCTCTACCGCTTCTATCAACTCTTCAATGCCCACACAATTAGGGGTAAACACGATTTGTTGCGGTGCAAAACCTGCTGCCAATCCCATGCGTACCTCAGGCAACGACACTGTGTCGAGCCCCAAACCCTGGCTTAACATCAACTTCATAATGTTGATATTCGTCAATGCTTTACAGGCATACTTTATCTGAAGGTTTACTGTCGAAAACCCTTTCCGAAAACGAGCAATTTGCCCCAAAATATGGTCAGCATTATATACATATACAGGCGTACCAAACTGACGGGCAATGTCGGTTACCCGTAGGCGTTGGATATAGTATTCATTATCTGTTCGTTGCATTTTTCAAACGTTTGGCTATTTGAGTGATCAATTGATTGATTTGAGTTTCTTCTTGTCGCATTTGCTGTACCCGATGCATCAACTCTTGCACCCTTTGCCATTGACTTTGATGGTGTTTGTGCAGTAAGTTATTTCGCAAGTGCCAGGTAATCATACCGTGAGCCCCCCACTGAATATAGGCAAACAATAGTGTCCACTCTTCATGAGTAAGTGAGCGTTGGTGTTGGTAGGCAGTCAAAAACGCCTCAAGTAAGACAGCATCCAATTGATTGTCAGGAAAACAAAAACCGTTAATCGTCACTCCTACATCAAACAGCAGGTGATCATGGCACGCTTCCTCAAAGTCAATGACTGCCACCAGTTGATTGCCACCAAACAAGGTGTTGTCAGCAAAACAGTCGCCATGTACCACTCCCTTAGGCAAAGGTTGCCTCAGCAAGGGGCGCAAATAATTGGTTTGTTCTTTAAAATACTCCAGTAAAACAGGTATTGGATTTTTTGCCTGCTCAAATTCAGCAATCAAAGCATCACAAGTATCTAAGTGAATTGCATTTTTTTTGAGGTAGTGCTGGGCATTGGGCAACAAACTTAGTTTGCCTATAGCCTCAGCAATTGCACTACATGTGTATGCATTTAGTGCAGGTTCGTGCCCCTCATAAAATTCATATACCATGACATAATGCTCGTCCAATGAATGAATGAACCCACCATCTTTTTTGGCAATAGGGTATGCCGTTGGAAAGGCGATTTGCCGCAAGGCTTTCATCAAAGTTACCTCATACTCAATGAGGGATAAAGGCTGTTGGGTACACACCCGATACAAAAAACTTCCTTGGTCAGTATCTATGCGGTAGTTTTGATTGGCATAACCAAAACTAAGCTGAAAGTGGGTTTTAAAAACTCCCAAATCGTACAAAACCAATACTTGTTTGATCTGCTCAACAAGTTTATCTTTTTCTGTTTTGATATTGCTCATCAATAGTCCATAGTATTTAGTCGATAGTCCATAGCTGACTCGAGTAAATGTTCACCTTGTTAAATGCTGTAAACCAGTATTTTACATTAAGATTGCTTACTCACTTTATTTTTAAAAGTGTTTCGGTTTTACGCCTAAGCACCCAATTAAATAGTTTTTAAATTCATCAATAACTGATCACCAGCAAACAACTTTGACGAAAATCACTGCGGAGTATTGGCTCATGAAGTTGTTTTTTATTGCCTGATAGTTACAATTATTTTTTTATCGAAAAAAACTGTGAGCTTAATTTTATCAAATCACGATAATCATCCTCTTGTAATAATTATAGAGCGCGTGGGCGAATGAGTTTGAAAATTAGACGATTGTATAATAGTTAGCAAACTTACATCAATATTGTACTTGATACGGTAAGTATAGTACAAGTTGATAGGTTAAAGCTTGAAAAATGAGCGTGATAACACTTTTTTCAAGCTATTCATCAAAGTATTCTTCTCCCACCCGATCTACATAAAAACGACGTTTACCTTTACGCACCAACGCCAGCCCATTTTTGAAGGGCTTCACTGCATCGTATTGCAAGGGTAAAATAATTTTGCCTGAAGGCTGAATAATGCCCCAACGCCCATTTTTCTTAGCCAGCACCTGTTGATTAGGCACTATTTGTAAGTATTGATAATAAGTAGGTAGTTGTACCTGTCCTTGTGGGTCAATCAGATTCCAGCCTTTATTGGGCAAGGCTACTGCCGCCAGACCACCCACAAACCGAGGCATTCGGCGTTTGTGTTCCTGCCTAAACCACTCAGCATTGATCACATACTGACAAGCAACAACCAATGTCCCCTTTGGGTTAATAAACCCCACTTTGCCTTGGTTCATCACAGCCGCCAAACCTTCGGTAAATCCGTGTACTGCCCCATACTCTGATACATCAAGTACTTTGTTGCCTTGTTTATCTATGAAATACATCACTTGAGTCGAGTCATTGTTTTTGGCAATGATCAGGGCAAGCCCATTGGCGTAACTTTCTGCTCCTGCCCGACGAATAGTTGCCTGAACTTTACCTTGAGTATCTATAAAAGCAGCTTTAGAGAAAATGTGTATACCCAATGCAGGGTCATAGCGAGGAGGCTGGTTGGCTACCAGCGCCCTGCCTTCGCTAAAAGGGGTAGCATAAACATATTGGTGCTTAAGCAAGGTGTCGCCCCGCCAGTTGATGTAGCCGTGTTGGTGTCCATTCCAGACCATTGCCACGCTGTCGCGAAAAGTAGTGACTCCTAAATGTGCTACCGGAATAATTGCCTGACCAGTTTTGTCAATGTAGCCTGCCTTGAACTGCCCATCTGTCTTTTTGCCAAAAATAACTTCTACCTTTGCCCGTCCATTACTAAAAGACTGGGCTTTGTCATATTTAAGAGCAATCACGGTTTTTCCACTGCGGTCAATGTATCCATACTTACGGTTGAGTTCTACCAGGGCGAGCCCTTCAGAAAAAGGAGCTACATAGTGGTAGATGCAGGGAATAACAATGGTGCGCTCCTGGTTTACAAACCCCCAACGTTGGTTTTGAAGGTAGGGAATGAGCCTGGGCGTTTGGGCGTTTGCGCTCAATGAAAGACAGACCAAAAATGCCATCAGTTGTTTCATCATTTGAGGAGATTGTCATGGTTCAAAAAAATAAGGAAAAGCAATACAGCCGTTTATCAAAAGTAAAAGCCAATGCTACCCCAACTTACCCGCGACAAATCCAGTAGCCCAGGCAGCCTGAAAATTGAAGCCACCAGTAAGCCCGTCAATGTCGAGTACCTCTCCGGCAAAGTACAGTCCGGGGTATTTTTTACAACCCATTGTTTTTGCCTCAATTTCGTCGAGGCTCACCCCTCCACAAGTAACAAACTCCTCTTTAAAGGTAGTTTTTCCATGGGTTTGGTAAGTATCGTTTGACAAGCCATTGACCAGGCGGTTTCGTTCTTTTTTCGACAGCTCACTCCATTTTTTTTGGGCGGGCACTTGCCAGCGGTTGAGCAAAAACTCCCATAAACGGTGGGGTAGCCCAAAAGGGTTTTTGTTTTGTACTTGACGGGCTTTGTAGGTTTGTTGGTAGGCAACAATTTGGTTGCGTAATGCCTCTTCGTTTATTTCGGGCAACCAATTGACAATGACTGGACATTGGTATTGTAAATCGTGTAAAATACGTGCCCCCCACGCCGATAAACGTAGTACAGCAAAAGCACTGATTCCCCAGTGAGTCACCAAAAGTGAGCCTTCTTCTTGCAACTTGGTACCTGGTATTTTTACCTGTACTTTGGGCACGGCAATGCCAGGCAGTTGTGTAATTTCTTCTTTGGGCAGGTTAAATGTAAACAGTGAAGGAACGGGTGGCACCAAGTCAAGGTTGAGCGAGCCCAACCAGTTGAGCCCCGTCAGTTTAGGGCTACCTCCAGTAGTTACAATCACCCGGTCAGCTTTTTCGGGCACTTTGTTTTTTATATGTAGCAAAAAAGTGCCGTCATTGTTTGCCTTGAGTTCGGTTACTTCGGCCTGTGTGTGTATCTCTACTTTGAGTTTTTGGGCAACAAGCATGAGACAATCAATGATACTTTGTGAATCGTCAGACGTTGGAAACATTCGCCCATCGGTTTCGGTTTTGAGCGGGACTCCTTTGTTTTCAAACCACTCTACAGTGTTTTGTGGCATCCATTGTGCCAATGCTTGCCGCAAAACCTTTTGACCACGTGGGTAGTTTTTGAGCAAAGCTTTTCGATCAAAACAAGCATGGGTCACGTTGCAACGTCCTCCACCCGATACTTTAACCTTAGCGAGTAGTTTAGTGCTTTTTTCCAGTAGGGTTACCTTACTTTCGGGGTGGTGTTGGGCGGCAGAAATAGCAGCAAAAAAGCCTGCAGCTCCTCCACCAATCACAAATATGTTCAATGTAGTAGTATGGTTATCTCATGACAATGTTAATCAGGCGCTCCTGAATATTAGGAGGTAATGTGGCCGCCAGCACCAACTGTATTTTCTCTAATTTTGGTATTTCATCTTCAAACGAGAAAAACGCCAGCGTTTCACCTTCGGTCATTAATGTGATTTGTTTCATTCCGGTGAGCGACTGGTAAAACTCCCAGGCAATTTCCTGTGCGTCCAGTGTTTCGCAAAAGCTGTAAAGAGAAGTTTGTGGAGTAAAAACAATTTGTTGATGATCCTCTGCTTCCAGGTATACTTGAGCACCTTTATCCAGGTCGAAATTAATGAGTTGGAGCTCATCTTCATAAAAAACAAACTCCGTGTCTTTAAACACATGCGAAAACAAATCAGGTTGATTTAATGATCCGGCGTTGTCAAAAGTTTTTAGAATCCTAAGTACCTCTTTACGCGACATACCCACTGTGGTTCCATATATAAACCCGGTTTTCAGAAATTCGAAAATATTGGTCATGCTATTTATATTTTATAGCTTGTTTAATTTTTTCTGTTTGAGAAGTATTGTATGATGAACTATTCCATTAGGGGCGCTAAAATACTGGGGACTAAAGTCCTGTAAAAAAATAAAGGATAACTCCTGCTTACCCATTGCAATCTATAAATAATAAAAGTAGTTCGTTAAGTAAAACGTAAAAAATAAAGTAGTCCAGTAGAACAAAACAGTGAGTGGACGAGCGAACAAATCTTTGCAAAGTTGGAAATTCCAATTCATCGGAGCCAAAGCTATGGAAATATTAGCTTTACAGAGCCCCGAATCAAGTTCGGAGGATTTAGAAACTCGGCACAGCACAACTGTAGCCTCGGCTTTTTGAAGAAGCCTCCTTGCCTAAGGTGTCGTTCTATGAATGTAAGTTATTTTGAAAGTTTTACTAAAAAAAGTATATTGATGTTGATTAGCCAGAGAAGTTTTGCAAGGTTGTAGCAACAAGTTCCTCGTTAAAACTTTCATTCAATGGCATTGGTTGTTAGGCAAATAAGGCTGACATAAACGTTATGATTTGCTTTTTTTCAATTGTGTTGTCCTCAACCTACTTTTAAGACTTGCCGTAAGCGAAGCGTCCACCCTGCGCTGAATTTTTTCCATTTTACCTTCGGCACCAAACGAAAAAAACAACAATACTTCACCTTCAGTCATTATAGCAATTTGTTTTTGTATACAAAAAGGTTGGTAAAACTCCCAGATAATGCCTGCCTTGTTCAGCGCATCGGTAGCGTCATAAATAGAGGTATCATAACTGAACATGAGCTTTTTTCGTTCCCATTCCATCTGTACACTAGGCTTGTTTTCCATTTTAAAGTTGACTGTCTCCAGTACATTTTCATAGAAAATAAGCTCTATACCTTCATATAAATAAGCGTGATAGTTAGGCAAATCCATCAGAATTTCATCATCAATGTCAGAAATAGTATTGAACACAACATCTTTAGACATACCCACGATTACCTCCTGAATGACCCCCGTCTGTAAAAACTCTAGAATGTTTATCATATTTAGTTGGCTATAGTTTATTTGAAGTGATAAGTAGCAGCAAGTCCTTAGATACCGATGAATATCGGTGCAATTAGCTATAAGCTACAAGTAAAGATAACTATCTCATAATATGATAGTTATACTTTCATATTAGGTATATTTAATTTTGTCTTGGTACATAGTATAAACACATAATCCTGCCTGAATAAGAATACAAAAGTAATGAAGCTCCAGAAAGCTATTTGTTAAAAATATTGGTGATAAGGTGATTTTTGCAGGATTATATAAGTGCCTGGTAAAGCCAAAAACTATACACATCAACTACTTAAAGATGTTACTTTTTTTTAAAACTAACAATTTGATTTTATAAAAATGTGTCGAACCAGCTTCTTTTGTGGTTTTGGTTAAAATAGTAGGACTAAATAAAGAAGGTAGATAGGCAATGATTTGTGAGAAAGTTTACTATAAGAAAAACACCCAATCACTATACAAGTCATGGGGTGCTAAAAGAAAGAAATCACGGGCTAACAAAAAAGAAAAGAGTTGAAACACCATAGGTAATTGATGGTTTTTAGGTCAACTACTCGTTCCTCAACGATCTTACTGGATTATTTTGTGTAGCAGCAAGGGTTTGATAACCTATAGTAACTAATGTAATCAACAAAGCAATGCTTCCTGCCCATACAAATACCATGAGCCCTATCGAAGTGCGATAGGCAAAACCATCGAGCCAGTGGCGCATTACATAATACCCCACAGGAAATGCCACCACAAAAGACAGTAAAATTTGTTTGATGTAGCCTTTGACCAATAAGGCAAACAGTTGCACTGAAGAAGCCCCCAAAACCTTCCGTATGGCTATTTCTTTACTGCGCTTTTGTACTGTAAAAGTAGCAAGCCCAAACAAACCCATACTGGCAATGAGTATGGTAATAATGGCGGCAATGTTGAAAATTTGCCCGGTGAGTGCTTCCTTATGGTAAAAATGCTTCATTTGCTCATCCAAAAAATGGTATTCCAGTGGGGTGTCAGCATCAAACTTATCGTTTACTTTTTTGGCATAAGCCACTACCTGAGCCATATCCTGACTATGTACTTTGATCGAAAAATAGTCTAAACGTCTTACTGGATTATTCCAATGCGCTATGATCAAAGGAGACATTTTGTTATGCAATGATTGTAAGTGAAAATCCTGGACAATGCCTATGACTTTTGCCTTAAACCTGCGGCTGGTATCTGCCGATCTTACATAATCGCCCACCCCCAGTTTAAACTGTTTGGCGGCAAGTTGGTTAATCAACACCTTGCTTGAGTCGGCTTGGTCATTGCCCCCAAAATTGGCTCCCGCCACCAATTGAATATCAAAAGTAGACAGAAAATCTTGATCTGCACCCACCAAAAACGACTGTTGTGCTTCATTGGCTGTTTGCCCCTTGCCCAACACAGGCAGCAGCGTAATTTCTTTCCAGTCGCCCGGCACTCTAGAAGTAGCCGATACTTTTTGTATAGTGGGGTGCTTAAGCAACTCTTGCTTGATTGCCCTAAAGCTTTGGCGGGTTTTGCGGCTATTGATGTCTATTACCATCAATTGTTCCTTATTAAAGCCCATTTTTTTATTTTGGACATAGTCGAGTTGTTTATGTACAATCAAGGTGGCGATTACCATCAACATAGACAAGGCAAACTGCCCCACCACTAAAATCTTGCGCAGCAACAAACCCCTGGGAGATGTTTTTACCTGAGATTTAAGTACATATACTGGTTGATAGCCAGACAGCACCAGGGCAGGATAAATACCCGCCAGCAAACCCACAGCCAGGGTAATCAGAAACAGTTGCCCCAACGATGCAGCAGCACTGTGCCAGCCAATCTCAAAGTTTTTGTGGGCAAGTTCATTAAAATAAGGTAAGACAGCTTCGGTAACCCCTATAGACATAATAAAAGCCAACATAGCAATGATGCTCGATTCAATCAAAAACTGCACAATTAACTGTTGGCGGTATGCCCCCATTACTTTGCGTACACCTATTTCTTTAGCTCGATACACCGACTTAGCCGTGGTAAGATTGATATAGTTGATGCTGGCAATAATGAGTACAAACAGGGCAACAGCCGTAAAAGCATACACATAAAAAATGTTGCCTTTGTTGGTAGCAGCAAACCCTACCTCGATGTGGCTCGAGTGAAAATGTACATCAGTGAGTGGCTGCAGAAACAAAGAACGGGTTTTCCAGGAGTTGCCCCCTTTGGCAGTAGCCAAAGCCGAGAGCTTTTTCGACAATGTCTGGGCGTTGGTATGAGGCTTTAGCAACAGGTAAGTAATGGCTGCCCGGTTTCGCCATTGTTTCAAATACTTTCTCCAGCGAGGCTGATTTAAGGGCAGTGAAAACAACATAGAAAAGCGCACGTGGGTATTTTGAGGCAAGTCCTCGATCACGCCGCTTACAGTAACTTTTTTATCAAAGCGGTTAAACTCCATTGTTTTGCCTACAGCGTTAACGGTGCCAAACAAACGCAAGGCTGCTGACTTGGTCAATACTACCAAATGGGGTTTGGTGAGCGCAGTTTGAGCATTGCCCGCCAGCATTTTCAAGTCAAATACTTTTAATACATTGGGCGTGGCAATCTGAAACAAACGGTCATTGAAGGTTTGATTCCCAATTTTGATCACTGCCTGTCCACCCGCTACAAACTGTACAACTTCTTCTATTTCCGGGAAACTGCTTTGAGCTGGTTTTGCCAATGCGCTGCTGGTATACGCCAACCAACGAGCTGTTTGATCGGCTGTTTGGTTGCGTTCTACTACTCGGTAAATGCGTTGGGCTTCAGGAAAGGCAGTGTCATACCGCAGCTCGTCTTGGATATAAAGCCATAAAATAAAACTACAACTAATACCCAGTGTAAGCCCTAGCAGGTTGATGGCTGAGTGTAGTTTATTGCGCCAAAGGTTGCGCAGGGCAGTTTTCAAATAACTTATAAACATAGTTTCAATGGGGGTTATATGGTATAATGGTTCGTAAAGCTGGCAGGTGCAAGTTTTAAGCGATAAGTCGCAAGTTACGCCCTGTTCCACAGATGGCTAACAAATTTATAATATACTTATTTTCAGTGTATTATGAGTTTGTTAGTTAGAAACACTTACTATTCAATTGTTATATAGTTAAACTTATATTGAACTAAACAACTGAAAAGCATTGGGATATTGATAATAATAGTTGTTTTTGAAGTTGCGCTTTCAAGTTCTGTGCCGTAGCGCTAATATACTGAAAGGCAGCGACTTGAAGCTGTTTTCTTAACTCATGTGATTTTTAAACTGCCCACTAGTGGACATTTTTTGTCTTAAAGATGGGCACTTATGAAAGTGAAAGGTTTTTGTGTATTTTTGACAAGTGTTTGACACTGAACCAATTGCAATAAATGGTTTAGGTCTTGTAATAACAGTCTATAGCAACCAGTCTGCTGTTTATAGTTCTTATACTATTTTGAAAAAGCCTAAAATATAGTGATGAGTGATGGTTGCATCATAAAAAAACAGAAACCACCATGGTTAAAAAAACAGGGAAAATACTTGTAGTAGACGATGACCAATATGTAACATTGTCGTTGAGAATGTTGTTGGAGCAATACTTCAAAAAAGTAGAAGTACTCAATTCGCCCAAACTTATTCCAGAGGCATTTGCCCAACAAGTGTTTGATGTGGTGTTGTTGGATATGAACTTTAGCCCTGGCGAAACGTCGGGTAAAATGGGGATTAGATGGCTGGAGAAAATCATAGAATTAGACCCTAACACCAGCCTAGTATTGATGACTGCCTATGGAGCGGTAGACATTGCTGTGCAAGCGATTAAAGATGGAGCTGTAGACTTTGTGGTCAAACCGTTTCAAAATGAAAAACTGGTGTCTACAGTCACCGCAGGCTGGCAACTAAGTCAATCTAAAAAAGCGGTGAAACATTTGCGCTCGCAAAAAGATATTTTGAGTTCGGCAATGGATCATCAGTACGCCAATATGATAGGGCGATCGGCGGTAATGCAAGAGGTTTTTCAAACGGTAGAAAAAGTAGCCCAAACCGATGCCAATGTCTTGATCTTAGGTGAAAACGGTACAGGTAAAGAGCTCATTGCCAGAGCAGTACATCGTAGCTCGGCAAGGGCTAATGAGGTGTTTATTAGTGTAGACCTGGGGGCAGTGTCTGAGGCTTTGTTTGAGAGCGAACTTTTTGGGCACAAGAAAGGAGCCTTTACCGATGCCAAAGAAGATCGGGTAGGGCGCTTTGAAGCAGCATCAGGAGGGACCTTGTTTTTAGACGAAATTGGCAACCTTTCGCTGCCTTTGCAGGCAAAACTGTTGGCGGTGTTACAAAACCGCCAAGTGATAAGGGTAGGGAGCAACCAACCGATTGCCATAGACATACGCCTGGTATGCGCGACTAATATGAACCTGACCAAAATGGTAAAAGAGGGCACTTTCAGGCAAGACTTGTTGTACCGGATCAACACCATTGCTGTGCAACTGCCCGCCCTGCGTGAACGCGACGAAGACATCCCTTTGCTTGCCGAACACTTTCTGAAAATATACTGCAAAAAATACCAAAAACCAGCACTAAGAGTCCCTGAATATGTGGTAAAAAAGCTGCAAAAATATCAATGGCCAGGCAATGTGCGCGAGTTGCAACATGCCTTGGAGCGTGCCGTGATTTTAAGCGATGGGGCAAACCTTAAATCCAGCGATTTTCAGTTTTTGACCGATGACGTAGAAGAAGACCGAAAAGTAGAAAACTACAACCTGGAAGACCTCGAAAAATGGGCGATAAAAAATGCCTTGGTCAAACATAAAGGCAATGTAAGCCACGCTGCCAAGGAGTTGGGGCTTACGCGTGGTTCGATGTACCGCAGAATAGAGAAGTATGGCCTGTAAAATAGTAGCAAATGGTAAGCGATTGGCTACAAGTGATAGATAAATTATGAATATCCACTGTATTGTTTAAAAAAAATTAATGCTGTCTTGATGCTTAAAAATATAAAACTCAACATACTACTTCGATTGCTCCTGTTGCTAGGGTTGATGGGATTACTTATGTATTCGTGGTTGGTATTGGGCAGGTACTTGCGTAGCGTATACCTTGTGGTATTTTTGGGGTTGGCCAGTGCCGAATTTTTGTGGTATGTAGACAAAACCAACCGCGATTTGGGTAACTTTTTACTTGCCTTGCTGCACAACGACTTTACTACCCGTTTTTCGGCAGGGCACCAAGGCAAGAGTCAGGCATACTTGTATAAGTCGTTCAATGCGATCAATCAAAAGTTTTTGGAGCTCAACGCCGAACGCGAAGTGCTTTTTTTGCATCAACAAATGCTGGTAGAGCACCTCAATGTAGGGATTATCAGTTTTGACCGGCACGGTAAAATTCATTTGCTAAACAATGCCTTTCGGCAAATACTACAACAACCCCAAGCTTTGTTGCGCCAAGTGGATGACCTCAAACGAGTACAGGCGACATTGTATGAGGCTATCCAACAGGCCAAGGCAGGCGAACGTAAAGTAATAAAAATAAGGCGGGAAAACGACCTGCTCCAGCTTGCCATACAAGCCACCGAATTTAACCTCAAAGGCAAATATTTTAAGCTAATATCTGCACAAGACATTCAAGGGGCGCTGGATGAGCAAGAGTTAGACGCCTGGCAAAAACTGATCAAGGTGTTGACCCACGAAATAATGAATTCGGTAGTGCCTATTACTTCCCTTAGCGACACTTTATACCTGATACTTGCCCAATCATTGCAAAGTACAAACACCCTAAGCGCCAAAACTTTGGAAGATGTTCGGCTGGGGCTGGATGCCATCAGAAACCGCAGCAAAGGATTGGTCGGTTTTACCGAAACCTATAAAAATCTTACCCAAATACCTCTTCCGAAGTTTGCCCAATTGTCATTATCTGCTTTGGTGGTACGTTTGCGTAGTTTGATGCAGCCCCGTCTGGAAGAAGCCCAAATTCCTTTGTTGCTTGATTTGCCTGACAATGAAGTGTATATTCTTGCCGATATGCAATTGATAGAACAAGTATTGCTCAATTTGATCAAGAATGCCATAGAAGCCCTCGAAAACCAGCCTAACCCTTGTATTAACCTACAGGTGGGTCTTTCGCCCGAAGGCAAAACCTGGCTAAAACTCAAAGACAATGGCCCTGGCATTGCTTCCGACCAGCTAGACAAAATATTTGTACCTTTTTTTACTACCAAACCTCAGGGCTCAGGCATTGGGCTAAGCTTGTGTCGTCAAATAATGCGTATGCACAAAGGCAGCCTGTCTTGTCATTCAGTGCCAGGGCAAGGAACAGCGTTTACAGTGGTTTTTTAGTAGTTTCTTTTTGTTTCTTGATGTGTTACCCTGTACTTATAGCAGTATACCATATTTTGCTTGTGCAAAGCTGGGCAAATGATAGGTTTGTATTTTTAAATTGTTTGATTGCAAAGTTACCATAAAAACCTATGAATTTAACTTCCGAAAGACTCCTTTATATTCCAGTGACTGAAGCCGAGCGCGAAGGTTATATGGCTTGGTACACCAACGACGAGGTAATGAAATACATTACGGGCAAAGGTTTGACCAAGGCTCAGGCAAACGAACGTTTTGCCAAAGCTATAGAAAGCAACCTGGCAAACCCTGAAATGGGCTTGTATGTAGTAAAACACCGTGATACCAACAAAAATATTGGCATTGCCAAACTAGCTTATTTCAACGATGACAACACTGCCGAGGTGGGGTATGGTATGATGCCTGACAGTTGGGGCAAAGGTTATGCTACCGAAATGCTCCTTTGCTTGATGGCACATTGTCGTACTTTACCTCAAATAAAAACTTTGGTAGGAATAGTAAAACCTGAAAATAAGGCATCAGTCAAAGTGCTCACCAAACAAGGCTTTGTGCTTGATAAAGTAGCACTGAGCCGGGGGGGAGAAGAAGCATATTACAAGCTTGATTTATGAAGACAAAAAAAAGCTTGCCTAAGTTGTTAGACAAGCTTTTTGGATTGAATCACTTATTCGTAAGACTCGGATAGCAAATGAATCTTTACTGGTGTTTTGTTTGATTAGTTAGGTTTTGTCAGATTAAAAATGTTTGACCACCTATTCAATACTCGCTTAATAGATGTTCATGGATGATAAGTGTTTGAAAAATAGGTTTTGTATTGCCTGATGGTATTTTGTTCTATCTTGAATAATAAAAAAAGTTTGACCACTTATCGAAAAAGACCCGGATAGCAAAATAGCTGGTGGTTAGGAGTTAGGTTTAGTAACGTGTTCAAAATAAGTTTCTGTTTTTTTAGGGCAAATACGCACGACTGACTGAGGCATTTTTTGCGCTCGTAGCAGCGCTACGGGCAATAAAAATAACGAAAGGCAGTAAAGCGGATTTATTCTAAATCGGACAGTTATTGCGAACACGTTACTTAACACATTTTATTTTAGTTTAAATGTTTTAGCAGACTTCCACATCAGTTGTATGTCTTGGCGAGTGTAGGCAGTAAATTTATCAGGTGACAACCGGTAAGGCATTCCACTACTGATTACTACAGTTTCGCCGTTGGCATCTACACAATGTACAAAAGATAATACGCCGTTTTTATCGGCTTTCAGGTATCCGGTTGCTCCGTCAACTTCAAGCTTGGCAAACGAAGGGTTTAGATCCTTGTTGGTAGCCAATGCCCTGATTGCCTGAGTGTTTTCTTGGGCTGTTCCTTGTATTTTGTTGAGTTGCATCTTAAAATATTTGCCCCCGTATACTGTAACCCCCAAATTGGTTTTATGTGGGATAACCCTGGCATTTTTAGGTGCCATAATGGTTGCCGCAAACCCTGCATTGCTTAAATCAAACACCGCAAAATCGTCAAAATTGGGGCGTTTGTGTAATACATTGGTGGGGGTGCCCATGCTTGCTGTCATTACCTGAGCTCCACCTTTGAGGGTGTTTGCCCCTTGGTGAATTTCTCCACAAGAAGCCAACATGCAGCTCAAAGCAAATGTGGTAGATAATAGTGTTCTTTTCATGAGTGTTATTAGGTGTTGTTTTTAGTAGTAATGTGATACAAAAGTAGGGGTAAAACAGCGGCTAACCAACCAAGCCAAAGGCAGGAATTTACTTTGAAAAATATCTTAAATGTGGAATGCTCATTTGGTGAGTAATAGCCTTTGAGAGCTTATGAGGAAGGTTTTTGGATAAAAAACACGGTTGAAAATTCAAGAATAAAATCTAATTGAAAAAAAAGAATAAAGTAGGGGAGGTAATAAGCAAAGCAGGGCCATTTGTCCTGACCAAAGGCTTGCCTGAAAAGCATTAAAAATAAGACAATGTTTAAGTGAAAAAATAATTTAAAATTTGCTACTTCTACCCACCCTGGCACCACCTCAAATCTCCACTTTTTATTTTCGATTCCTGTATATGTTTACCTATGCCTTTGACCAGCAACATTATTATCAACAACATAAAAGGATCATACTATGATGTATAAAATTTATTACCTACTTGTATTAAGTTGGTGGATGGGCGCTACCTTATCATTTGCCCAAACCTCTCCTACTCGTACCTCTTCTGTTTATTTTGCCTACAAACAAAGTGAGTTAAACGCCAAAGCCAAACAAAAGCTTGATCAAACATTTGCGCTTCTTTACCACAAGCAAGTACTCGATTATAAGGTAACGCTTACCGGGCTTGCCGATTCGGTAGGCAACGTAGCCGCTAATCACCAACTGGCAAATAAACGAGCCTTGGCAGTGAAAACTTATCTGATTGCTCAAGGTGTTAGTGCCGATAAAGTAACAGTAAAAGTGTTGGGCGAACGCCCGGCAAACAACGAAGATGAGCATCACCGCAACCGAAGGGTTGAAATAGTGTTGCGTTGGCAAATACGCAGCAAACCAATAGTAAGCAAAAGGCCTCCCACCAAACCATCAAAAGGTAATATTCAGGTGTTTTTTGATAGTGTAAAACAAACCCCACAAATTTTTGTGATTGACAACAGCCGCGACACTGTATTGGTAGGCAAACAAGGTACTCGAATGCTTTTTTATGCTCATTCATTTTATACCTCACGAGAGCAAGCCACCCTCCCCATTACCATTACCCTACGCGAATATTACACTTATGCCGATATGGTACTTGCCAACCTTACTACCACTTCGGGCAAACGCTTGCTCGAAACAGGTGGGATGTTGCAAATACGGGCTACACAGGGAGGCAAAACACTTCGCTTGAGAAGAGGACAAAATGTGTTGTTATCTTTTCCAACGAATAGTCTAAAAAAAGACATGAAAGCCTTTAATGGCAAACGAGGCGATGAAGGTTTTATCAACTGGAGACGCAACAATAGAGGATGGGTACTATTTGGCAGGGCTGGTGGGGGGTGTATACAATACAAACATATTTGTTGGTTAAGTCGTTTGTTTAGCCGACGTTTACGAGCACGCTACAGGCAACAGATGGGCCGCATGACTGAAGCTGACAGATTGCTATTAGCAAGGGAAGAGCAAGTAAACAGAAAAGAAATTGAAGAAGGAAACAAAGACGCCTATATAATGAGTACCAGTCGTTTGGGTTGGATTAACTGTGATGCGTTTACACGTATGCCCAACACAGTAAGAGTTCAGGTAAAAATACCTGCCCATCACTCTCTTAAAAATACGCGCTATTTTTTAGCATTGCATCAGCGTCGTAGTTTGGTGGTTGGCTATCAATACTATCAGCGCAAATTACAGTTTATCTATTTGCCAAAAAACGAAAAGGCTACCCTGATTGCTATTGAGTATAAAGATAAACAAGTATTGGTGGCATCTGAGGAAGTGCGCATTGGTGAGATAATGGGCAAAAACCTAAAGTTTGTACCACATACCATTGATGGTGCTCGTGAAGCAATCAAAAAATTGACTGCCTTTGAACAACAACAGTTCAACACAGGAAGATAGTCTGTAAACAAAGAAAGTGAAAAGCCCGATGCTGATGTACAATGCATTGGCATCGGGCTTTTATATTTATTTTTGGTGCAAGGCGTCTAGTAACTCTATATTGTTGAGTAAATATTGCATTTGAAGAACACTTGCCTGTAAATAAGTTTTTACTTGTTCATACTCTTGGTTTTCGAACAGTGTTAAAGGCAGATCTGCGTCAAGCATCAGCGCTTCTAAGTTGGCACGTACACTTTGGGCAAATACATTTACAATTGATTCAGGAATGACAATGCTTTGTGCCTCTGGGTTTAATTCAGTAAATTGCATACTGTTATATATTTTTATGTGACAAAAAGCCCTTGAGGTAAGACGTCCAAATCATAACCTCTTGGGCTTACTTTCACCGTGAAAGTATGAACAAATATAGTGAAAACGCCCGCCTTTTGCAAGAGGAATTCCAAGTTAATTCACTGATTTTCAGAACATTAAACAACTTATACGCAAACTTTAGGGTTGGCAAGTATTGGTCTTGCCAGAAGCCTAAAACCTTCGAAATGATAGGAAACGCCACCTCGTGACAGCTCCTG
>NZ_CANLRP010000031.1 GCF_947493425.1 uncultured Microscilla sp.
AAACAAAAAAAGCATCATCAAGAAGTTTTTTGAAAATCCTGATGTTGCTTTTTATTAATTATCTAGTGTCGTTCCTAATGGCTCCTTTTTTTGCTAATAAACCTACTTTGTCAAGTAGCAACCAATTACTTTACCTGAAAGCTTCCCAAACTTATCTCTTTTTTACGCCCTTGGTTTACCTTAAACAAACGCCAGTAGTGTTTGCCACTTTTTAGTTGACCAGTAAACTTGTATTGGCTGGTAGCTCCATCAATTTTAATGATTTGGGGCATGCCTTGAGTGTTTTTAGTGAACAATCTCAGCTCAAAGGTTTCGGCTGCCTGGCTACTATCCCAGCTAAACCCAATGGGTTCACCAGCTTTAAATGCAGCGCCTTGTTTGGGTTGGCTTGCCTTCTGGTTGCCTCTATTGCGGGTATTTCGTTGAATCTTTTGGTCTAAAAACGCAATGGCATCGTCAAAAACAGGTGCAGGTGGGTTTTGAATCACCTCTTTTACTTTAGGTGGTTCATTGCTCTTTTGCTTTGCCGAATCCATGTTTTTCTCTGCCAATTTATTGGGTTGGGTCTTCACAGACTTATCTTTGACCGAGGGGGCATTACGGTTGGTGTCTGATACATTTTGATTGGCAAGCCCTGGATTTTTAGCGGGCTTTTTGTTGATGTTTTGTGCTACCCAAAAACCTGCCACCAACAAAACAACTACACTGGCAGCTACTGCAATTTGCCTTTGTACAATGCCTGTCCTACCTTTGGTTTTAACAGTTGTTATTGGCTTTACAGGAGTCTGTTTTACGGGTTGTTCGCTTACCTCCTTATGATCAAAATAAAAATGATTTGCCAATTCAGCAATGTCATCCTCTTTCTTAAATTCATAATAATCAAATACACTCATTCGGCATTGACTGCACAGTTCGAGATGTTCCTGCAATGCTTCGGGTAGTTCAAGCTCTCGCTGTAGCCGCAGGGCATCTGCCCAAAGCATTATTCCGGCATCGTTGAGATGTCCCTTTTCATCAAAAAAGTTGGAATTTTTATTCATAGTTGACTTTTGAATGCCAAATAACTGTTTTACTCTTTATCAACACTACTTACTGGTTGTGCTCCCGGAAAATGGAGATTTAGGTAACATTTGAATCAAGTTTTTTAGTTTTTCTTTGTCATACTCCCGTTCCCCACCCTCATTCAACATTTTCATGAGTTCTTGAGTACGGTCATTGATCCATTTGCGTAAAGCATCTGGAGTATTTTTTTTCTGGTCACAGGCATTAAACAAAGGGATCACATCATTGTATACTTCTTTGTCTTTTTTGTTGCTGTAAGGCACACCATAAGTTGCCAAAAAATCTTTGAGGGTTTTTGCCTGAATCTTGGGACAATAGCTGGTCAAGTCGTTTTTATCGAGCACAATACGGGCATACAGCTTGAGCAACAGCAACAACCTAAACTTGGTGCGGGTAAACATACGCAGGTAGTCTTTTAGTTTATTGACCTCCCCTTCTAATATTTCCTGAAAAATAAGTTTACTTTCAGGGTTGGCATTTTGAGGTTTGATCATATAACCCTCCAGCGCCTCCTTGCGGTTTTCTTGCTGGTGTATGCTCAACTTACTAATGTCAATGCACTTGTTATATACAGCACGCTCAAAGTAACTAATCAACAAACCATCGTTGGGCTTATAGTTTTTTTGAATATACGCCATTTTTTGGGTCAAAAACGCCACATTAAGCTCCTGTTGTAGGTCGTCTACTGCAAACCCTTTAAAAAAACCCCGTTTCATAAATTTATATACCACCCGTTTCATTACCTGTTGGTAATCGTCCCGCACAAGCAGTTTGTCGGGGTGGGCGTGCAACAAATTGTAGTCTTCAATATTATTATCCATAGTGTATAGACTTATTTTTCTTCGCTCACAATCACTCCATCTTGCATTGTAATGCTATGGTCTACCATTGGGTGGTCTTCTACCAAAGGATCGTGGGTAGTCAATATCAAGGTTTTTCCCTGGGCTTTTAGCGCAGCAAATATATCTAAAATATTTACCGAAAGCTTTCGGTCGAGGTGCGCAGTAGGTTCATCGGCAAGAATAATCGTAGGGTTGTTTACCAATGCCCTGGCTATAGCTACCCGTTGTAGCTCTCCTCCCGACAGGTTGTCTACCTTAAAGTGCAAGCGATGCTGTAGGTTTACCTGGGCTACTACCTGCGCCACCATTTGGTTCATTTTACTTTGCTTTATTTGTTGGGGCACCAGTGGCAAAGCTACATTCATTGCAGTAGTAAAACCTTTGACCAATTGAAAATGCTGAAAAACCACTCCAATGTGTTGTTGCCTAAAACGGGTAAGAAACTTTTCAGACCACCGCGATACGTGTTCACCCATACAAATGTGTTTACCCGCGGTAGGTTTAGCAAGGCAACTCAACAGGGTAAGCAAGGTGGTCTTGCCCGACCCCGAAGGACCTTTGAGTACCACACAACTATTTTCTTTGATCTGGAGGTTTACTTCACGCACTGGGCGTACCTCGTTGGGTTTGCCTGCATTAAAAGTTTTTACCAACTGATGGGTTTCTATAATATTCTCCACGGCCTTTGTTTTGGTAATATACGGGGCAAATAAATTGATAAAGTCATTAAAATGCAATTTAAGTGCTCATTAAGCTATACGTCTTTAAGCGTTAACTTTTGGATTTTATTTATTTCAAAACCTTGTCTATAGTCCATCACTGGCAAGTCAAATTTTAACAATGCTCTTCTTATTGAGTTGGTTGTCAGGCTTTACTGCCCGCAAAAAGTACCGCAAGTGCCAGCACATAAATAAAATGCTTGAGTTGTTTTGTCAACCTTGCCAAATTCAGTGGCATAATTTTAGCCGTAGGTGGGTAAAATTATTTTGAATGGTTGCTGGCTTATTAAAAAATATTTTAGTTGTATTCTTATCTGTCTTGTTATTGGAGGGCTGTATTGCCAAAGCCGAAAACGAGATTACAGACCGGGTAAAGGTAGCGCTCACCCAAAGCAACTACCACATGCTTTCCCGTCAATTTACCGAAAGGGTAAGCCTTAGTATTAACCACGAAAACTTCCTCTACAGTAAAACTCAAGCTACTTTTGTGATGCGTGAGTTCTTCAGACAATACCCTCCAGTAAACTTTCAATACTTGCATCAAGGCATTATGAAGTCAGGGCGTCACTATACCCTTGGCACCTACAAATCGTATGGCAAAAACTATAGCCTGGCAATATTGCTTGTTCCTCACCAAAAAGATTTCTTGATCGAAAAGCTGATTTTTGTGGAAACGTTTTAAAATTGTCAGTAAACACGAGGTGGTTGCTTACTCTTGGCAGTTGCCAAATGATTGACTTTTTCAGAAAACTTGCTAAGTTGCAAATATGAGAATAAGGCCTCGCTTCAACAAACCATTACTTACCTCTAAAAGTCTTGCTTTGGTTGATGCCTTCTTATAAAAAAGCCCTACTGTTTGAAGATCAAGCCATCTCAAACTGGTTTTTTATTCAAAAAAACAATATAAACATTTCCAAATTAAACATTTTGTTTAAACTTGTTTTTCAACTACCTTGTCTTCCATGGCACAAGAATATGACAAACTAATTAAAGAAAATATTGCGGCTATTTTTCCCAGCTTAAGTAAAAGGTATTTGGGCATTGAGGTAATCAAAAATGAGCCTATCAGAGAGAAACTACAAAGAACTGTAGAACGAGAAACTGATTTTTTACAGAAGGTGCTTACTGCTCAGGGAGAAGAGCTCATTGTTCATTTGGAATTTCAGAGCACTGACCACCCAAAAATGCTGGAAAGAATGCGACTCTACCACGCATTGATTGGTGAAAGGTATGATTTACCCATTCGTCAATTTGTAATTTATTTGGGGCAACAACCGTCTAAAATGCACAATCAACTACCTCCCTCTAAGGTTTTTAATGGTTATCAACTCATTGAAATACAAGCGCTTGACTACCAACCATTGTTAGAGTCTGATATTCCAGAAGAAATTATTCTGGCAATTTTGGGGAATTTTAAAAGCAAGGAAGCACACATTGTTTTAGCAAAAATAATTGGGCGTTTACAAGAACTAATCGATGTTGAGGCAACGTTACAAAAATATATCTCCCATTTGCTCACATTGGCGAGGTTAAGAAATTTATTTAAAATCACTCAGGAAACTTTAAATACTATGGCAATCACTTACGACATAAAAAAAGATGATTTTTATAAAAAGGGAAGAAAGGCAGGAATTGAAGAAGGAGAAAAAAAGGGCATGGAGAGGGGTATGGAGAAGGGTATAGAGAAAGGCATGGAGAAGGGTATGGAAAAAGGCATACTTCAAACTGCGCTGAACATGAAAAAAGCAGGCTTTTCTACCGAAGATATTATGAAGGTGACCAATTTGAACAAAGAACAAATTGAGCAACTGTAATAGCAACACACAATGTAAGCAACAAGCAAGCAGATCTAAGAGCTTGTCTCTATTGGGGCTCTCGCCTAAAAGTTATACTTTTGCTCTGTGAAAACTCAAGAATTAACATATTTAACTCCCGAAAATATCGAGCAGTTTATCGCGGCTGCTTTGATAGAAGATGTGGGCGAGGGTGATTTTTCTTCGCTTGCTTCTGTTCCTGCCGATGCTGAGCGTCAGGCACGTTTAATTATCAAAGACGATGGTATATTGGCTGGGGTAGACCTTGCCCGGCACATATTTCGTCAAGTAGATGCTGACCTGATCTTGGATGTAAAAATAGAGGATGGCTCCAAGGTAAAGCATGGCGATATTGGTTTAATAGTCACGGGCAAAGCGCAGTCGATTCTCAAGGCCGAGCGTTTGGTGCTCAATTGTATGCAACGTATGAGTGGTATTGCTACTTATACCGATCAGATCAACCAACGTATTGCCCACACCAAGGCAAAGTTGCTGGACACCCGAAAAACTACGCCCAACTTCAGAATGCCCGAAAAATGGGCAGTGGCAATTGGTGGTGGGGTCAATCATCGCTTTGGCTTGTATGATATGATCATGCTTAAAGACAACCACATTGCGTATGCAGGGGGTATTGAACAAGCAATCAACAAAACCCGCCAGTTTTTACAAGACAACGGTCAAAAGCTAAGAATAGAGATTGAAACTCAAAACCTTGATGAGGTAAGAGAGGTGCTACGGGTAGGCAATATAGAGGTGATTATGCTCGACAATATGTCGGTAGAGGATATGACCACTGCCGTGGAATTGATTGGGGGTAGGTTTACTACGGAGGCTTCGGGAGGCATTACGCTCGAAACCATCAAAGAAGTGGCCGAAACTGGAGTCGACTTTATTTCGGTGGGGGCGCTTACCCACTCTATCAAAAGTTTGGATATTAGCCTTAAGGCGATTGATTAATGCTATTAACCTATACCTATACCTATAAGGCCCTAGGGGCTCCGCAAGCGGGATGTCGGCATAGCCTCCACTGGGGTCTAGGTACACCCTAACTGCGTTGAGCCTATCACAATCAACTGCTGTAGATTTGGTTTACAGGCACTTAACAACCATATAGCACACTCATTATCAAGTACTTATAAATATAATCAGTTAGTAGTTGATAGTTAAAAAATCCCGTTTCAGACATTCCTGAAACGGGATTTGTGCTTTAGAGCTTGTTATTTAATCATCACCTTTTTGGTGATTTTGTATTTTAATATGACAAACCCAATAAACTTATAACAAGTAACGAAGGTTTTCTTGCCCTTTACTCTTTTACTACCTTCCTTATATACAGCTTCCCTCCTACTACTACCTTCATCAAATAAGTACCAGTGGGCAAACTATGGATGCGGGTATTCAAGGCATTTTGTACTTCAGACAGGTCGCCTTTGGTACTTACCATTGTTTTACCCTGTAGAGTAATAACTGTAACCCTTAAGGGCAATTGAGTAGCAAAACTTCCGCTCAGGCTCAACGTTATTTGTTGGGCAAACGGGTTGGGGTATACCACCAGGCGAATCAGGTCGTTTCCTTGCACAAAGCGTACCTGACTATAAGTAGTTTCTCCGTTTATATCTACTTGCTTTAGGCGGTAATATGCAGATGATAAGGCATTGTTGTCTATAAATTGATAATGCTTTTTTTCTGCACTATTACCTGCACCCTCTACAAAACCAATGGGTTGGTAGTCTGTACCGTTATGGCTTTTTTCTATGGCAAACCCTGCATTATCGTGCTCCGATATGGTCGTCCAACGCAATTGCACCTGGGCATTTGTTTGGCGTTTGGCTTCAAAGCTTGCCAACACCACTGGCAAACCAGACGTACCGTCGCTGCCTACCAATACCTGGCTAAATGAGGTAAAACCAGTGAGGTTGCTAAAAGTAATCACTTTGGTGGTGTTGCTGGCACTGGCTGCCCCACCTAACGAAGCCCCCCAACTACCATCGGAACCAGAAGCCCGTTTAAATAATTTAATGTTTGCCGGCGTAAACTCATCCTCGTTTGATACCTCATCGCCAGAAGGCAGGGTAACCTCTACTGTGGCAAGGTTGGTAAACGTAGGGTTTGCTCCGTAGTTGTGGATCACCCAATAGGTACTGGCTGTAGTAAGGGTAGGCGAAGTATTGGCGAAAGCATCTAAACGGGTGACTACTACATCGCCCCCAGGCACCTGAATATTGCCAAATACAATGCGTAAGCGGGTAGCGCCAAAGGTCACGTCTTGGCTCACCGTAGATACATCGGTGGTATTGCTTACCCCTCTGCCTATGGGTGCTGTAGAAGTAGTGATTGTTGGGGTATTGTTATGAGTAGCATCAAAATCACCCACATAATCAAAAGCAGTACTGCCACTGGTTTCATTCAACTGCCAGTTGGCAATCAAGTTAGCTTCATTGCCAAAATTAATCAAGTGCATGCGTTCTCTTATTTCGATAATGGAACGGGCAACACTCCACATACGCCACTCTTCCAAACGTCCATTGAGGTGTTTTGCTCCGCTGGTGCCTCCACCCAAGGTAGTGCTTACTGTGGGTACACTCGGGGTACTGGTATTGCTTAAATCAAACTCTACCCCATCTACATAAATAAACCAGTTGGTTGCCCGACGCACCAAGGCTATGTGCACCCATTCGCCTGTGGCAAGTGCCTTACCCGAACTGAGCTCGGTAAGGGTGGCCGTACCATTGCCAATAAAGGCTGTCACAGTATTGGCTTCGTTGATGCCTACTCCATACCCTGTGGTAGTGGTCACATTCTCAGAATCGCCATTATAAAAAAACAAACGATCGGCAGTGCCTCCACCATCCCAACGCACCCATCCTTCTATAGTAAAGTTGTCTTGTGTATTGGTCACTACAGTAGCGGTACTCAAATATTGGGTGGCTCCATCGAAGCTCAAACAATTGCCCGCGCTACCTGTAGGGGCGGTTTCGGTGGTACGCACCACCATATATTGTCCTATATCGTTGATGCCCTCAAAAGTAATAGAGGTACTGGTGATAGCGGTAGCCTGTGCCACTGCCAGTGTCCAGGTACCATCGGCACCCACATTGCGGCGGTACAAAGCGTAGTGTGCAGCAATGAACTGGTCAAAAGTATTGGCAGGAAAGGTAAAGGTAATATCTGCCGTAAATGTAGCTGTTACCTCTGCCTTATTGATTGTCCACATAGGGTTCTGATACAAGGTAGTACCTGTAATGCCCACTATTGCATTGGGGGCAAATTGTTGGTAAGTAGCAGTAAAGTTTTCAGTCGTCGAGTGTGCTGTAAAGTTTACACTTACATTGGCGGCACTAAAGTTTTGGGTAGCAGCCCCTGCAGCAATACTATGGCTTTCGGTGGCTCCAGGCCTACCTACGTTTACAGTAGAGTTTGCCGCAATGCTGGCGTTGCCGTTGGGGGTGCCATTGTTTGTCCCAATGTCGTCATTGCTATCTCCGTTAAACTGATAATAACTTACAATACCTGTCTCTGAGCCTCGCAAAGTCAAATGCATTGCCTCTCTTATTTGATCCTGGCTTCGCACGGTGTTCCAAAGCCTCACCTCATCTATAAAGCCTTGAAAGAAATTAGTTCCCGCCATGTTTGCCCCAATTCGCAACGCCAAGGCATTGCTTGGGTCTATTGCTGCCTGGTTTACCTGTACTGGGTTTTGTCCATTGATGTATACACTTGCTGCTCCGGTAGCACCATTATAAGACACCGCCACATGCGTCCACTCTGCCGCACTTAAGGTAAAACTATTTACAGTGGCGGTAGCCATACTCCCTGCGCCATTGTCTACCGTAAACTCCAGCTGACCAGAGGCTTGTTTATAAGTCAGTTCGTAGCCTGCGCCCCCGTTGCGTTTGCTTATCAAGGGTTGGTCATCACTACCTCCATTGGCTTTTACCAAAAGGCTTATGGTAAAGTTTTGTCCCGCAAAATCAAGGCTATTATCGTCAGCTATTTCTACATAGTCGCCCACACCATCCAGTGTAAGCATACTCCCCCTACTCCGATCGGGAGCGACTTCGCTGGTACGCACTACCATCAATTGGCCGATGTGGGTATTGTCAAAACCAGTAAAAGTAATGGTATTGTCAGTAATTGCCGTAGCGTTTAGGTTGGTAATTGTCCAGGCTCCATCGGCACCCATATCACGACGATACAGTTCATAATTGCCCAAAACATAACGGTCAGTAAATACATTGGTTGGAAAAGTAAAAGTAATGTCGCCAGTAAATGTGCCATTGGAGGTAGACTTATTGATCGTCCACATCGGATTATCCAGTAAAGTAGTACCTGTGATGTTTGTATTGGCATTGGGGATAAATTGTTGATAAGTGACGGTTATACCATCGTTGGCCACTGCCTGAGCCGCAGTGATAGAGATTGATACATTGGCACTTGCCGTAAAATCTTGATTGCCCGTAGTAGTCAACGGCACATTTACCGTTTGCGAAGCACCAGTACGCCCAACGTTTACAGTAGAAGCCACTGTAACTGAAGCATTACCGTTGAGGGTGCCATCGTTGCCCCCAATATAGTCTCTGGCGTCGTTGTTAAACTGCCAATACCCCACCAGATTGGTTTCGGTACCCAGCAAAGTCAGGTGCATATTTTCTCTTAACTCGTTGGCGGTTCGCAGCGTGTTCCACAAACGTACTTCGTCTATAGTTCCCTGAAAAAAGTTGGCTCCAGCGCCATCTGCTCCAATGCGCAAGGGCAAAGCATTACTGGCATCTAAATTAACCGTACCCACCACAGTAGTGGGCGTCAAACCATTGACATATACGCTTGCTTCACCATTGGTGGCGTTATACGACACCGCCAAATGAGTCCAGTCGATGGTACTTAAAGTAAAACTGCTCACTGTAACGCTTGCCAAGCCTGCTCCGGCATCTCGCACGGTAAACTCCAATTGGTTGGTAGCCGATTTGTACACCAACTCATACCCGGCAACTCCATTTCTTTTACTTATCAAGGTTTGGTCACCCCCGCCCCCAGTAGACTTTGCCCATAGCTCTACAGTAAAGCTTTGGTTATTAAAATTAAGGCTGGATTGATCGGCTATTTCTACCTGATCTCCAGTACCATCCAGACTAAGCATTTGCCCCCGAACAGTATCAGGTTTGTCTTGCTCACGCACCACCATAAACTGCCCCACCGTAGTTACTCCGTCAAACTTGATCGTGTTGGCAGTCATAGCACTGGGTATTATATTTAGTTTGGTCCAGGTGCCATCGGCACCCATTGCCCGATTGTATAACACATAGTTGCGGGGTACTAAGTTGTCAAAGGTATTGTCGGGATAATGAAAGGTGACATCGGCCGTAAAGGTACTGGCACCATTGGCTTTGTTGATAGTCCAGCGGGGGATGCTATAGTTGGTTTCTGACACGGCAATGCCTGTGGTAGCATTGGGGGCATATTGCTGATAAGTCACGGCAAACTTTTCGGTGACTGAATGTGCCGAAAAACTCATGGTGAGGTTGGCGTCGTTTCCTGTATTAAAATCTACACTTATAGGGAAACCACCCGCACCTACTGTTTGGGTGTTGCTGGTACCATTGCGCCCCAGGTTAATAGTAGACGTAATAAAAGTAGCATTGCCATGCAATGTCCCGGTAGAAAACCCAATCAACTCGGCAGTAGTAGTACTTCCGGCGGCTTCGCTCAACTGGTAATACGCCACCAGACTCGCTTCATCACCTAGCAGGTTCAAGTGCATATTTTCCCTGATCTCATCTTCGGTTCGTGCCGATGTCCAAATACTCAATTCATCTATTGCACCATTGAACCCATTGGCTCCGGCATCATCAGCGCCTATTCTTAAAACAGCCGTATTCGACAAATCAAAACCTGCGGCTACTCCAGCACTGTTTGCTCTCTCTACTCCATTCACATATAGGGTCAAGTCGCCATTGGTACTATTAAATCGTGCGGCAATGTGGGTCCAATCGGTCACCGAAGGGGTAACTACATAAGAAACACTCTGCTCGTTGTTGCTTCCGTTTTCTACAATAAAATTAAACTGGGTGCCATCATAGTTAAGCTCGTAGCCTTGCCCAGTACCTGTTCTTTTCTTTAACAAAGTTTGTGTACCTGTAGTAGTGGCAAACTTTGCCCAAAGGTCAATCGTCAAATTTTCGCCACTACCCCCATCAATATCGAGCAAGTTATTATCTGCTGCTTCTACATAATCGCCCGTGCCATCCAACGACAAAGCATTGGTGCGGGCATTCAATATGGCATAGGCTGTTACCTGAATATCATCCAAGGCTATTTCGTCGGCTTCAGCGGCCGCTGACAAGGCATTGCTCCAGCGAAGATATAAAAACGCACCCCCCGCCAAACGCAAACCACTGATAAAGCCACTCAAGGCATTGGCTGACGACCAGGTCGCCCCAGTGCTGGTAGTAGGTGAAGTAAAAGTAAAATCAGGCAGGGCAGTATAACTTACCCCATCGGTGCTGTACTCCAAATCGATGGTAGAGGCAATGTCCTGGTCGTTGAACACAAACAAATTATAAGCAACTTGTACCGCTGTAATGGTAGAACCTGTTTGGTTTTGCAAACGTAGTATGGCTTTTCCGTTGTTAAAGTCGGTACCATTGGCTTGCAGCCCAAAGGCAGTATTACTGTTAATATCAAAAGCGTATAATCCTGGAGTACTCACTCCACCAGTACTGGTGCCTTGGGCATAGTCTCCGGTGGTGTTGGTTTCACCGTGCAGCACCTGTCCATCACTCATTCCTGAAAAAGCCCAGTTGGTAGAGTGTAATTGAGCAATGGTAGGATTGGCAGAAACTCCCGTTCCAGTATAATTCCTAAAATCTAAGGTCACTGTTTTTTGCAACGCCTCTATTGCCAACGGCGCCCGTGGTGTACCTGTACCCTGCACCGTGAAAGTGTACAAATTTTCGTCGCAATCGTTGCTGCGAATGGTCACCGTGGCAGCAAGCGTGCCTACATTGTTGGGGGTAAACCTAATAGCAAAAGTCTGACTGCCTCCCCCCGCAATGCTTCCCGATGCAGGTTGCTGGACAATGCTAAACACACTTGTGCCTGCTCCCGAAAGCGTTACATAAGCACCAGGGTTGGTAAGAGTCAAGGTTTCGGTACCTGTATTCTCAATGGTAAAGATTCGGGTAAGAGCTGTGTTGGCGCTTACATCACCAAAGTCGGTATCATCAGTGATTACAGGAGTAACATCGCCACTGGCTATAGCAATGCCGTTGCCTCGCAGGTTTATTTCCCGGTTGACATTGACAGCGGCACTGCCCGCTACAAAGTTAGAAGTAGCATTGCCAATCGTCAGGTCAAAATTATTGAGATCGCCATTGCGAGCATTGGCGGTGGCATCGTTGAGGGCAGTAATAAAACCATTGTTATCTTCAGCCACGCCTTGGTTAAAGTTATAATAAGCTTCCAGTCCTGTTTCGGTGCCTGTAAGTTCACAGCGCATTTTTTCTTGAATGTCTAATGGGGTACGTGCCACACTCCATATTCGCAGTTCATCTATAGTACCTTCAAAAAAACGGGTATCATCGGCATTTTTTCCAATCAATACCGTACTGGATAAAATATTGGTGTTAAATGAACCGCTTACTATCAACGATGAAGCGTCTACTGTACCATCTACATACAGTATGGCGTCACTTATATTCGGAGTACCATCATTGGCAAAAGTCACCGCTACATGGTGCCAATTACCATCGGCTATATCACTTGTGCCAGTGTTAGACTTGCCGTTAGCCGCTACCTGAAGCCTACCACCGGTTATTTGTACCAGCCATTCTTCACCATTGCTGGCTCCCCATCGGGTAATCACCTGCGCGTTGGTATTGCTGGTTTTTACCCAAGCTTCTACAGTACGGGCACTGGTGCCCCCAATGCCTGCATACCCGCTCACACCTACAAAATCGTTGGTGCCGTCAAAAGCTAATCCATTATGTGCCACCGCATTACCCAATAATGTCACTACCTGATTGACAGCACCAGTACTGCTTAAGGTAATGGTAGCCGACTTGTTGCCTGCTGCCAAGCCCGGTTTAAGGCGTACATAAATGGTAACAGGCTCATTGGTCAGGTCGTTTCCGGTACGTCCCAAATCGGTGAGGGTTGACGAAAAGGTGATGTTGTCGGTAGACAGTTCAAAGCCAGTGGTGGGGCTTAGGGCAACTGCCACATCTGCGGTGAGGCTTTCGGCGCTTACGCGAAAGCTTTGCGAAGCCGACGCCCCTGCTCCTGCGGCGGTGCTGGCACCAAAACCAGTAAGGGTATTGGTAGAGGTGGCAATGGTAGCGCTTACTGCATTGATCACCCCATACACGGCTAAGTCGGCAGTGCCTGGAGCAGTGGTTTCAAAACCAAAATTGCCTCCCACATTGGTAGCTCCTGCTCCATACAAACGAAAAGTAATGGGTTGCACCAAATTGTCAAAACCACTGAGGGCTATATTTTGGGTTTCGGTAGTACTGACAGTAGTAAATGAAAACTCCGCCAAATTGGAAGTGTACCCGTCTAAACTGCTACGTAGTACGAAGCTGTTGGGACCAGTAGCAGAACGTTGCATATTTAACAATACTGAACTTAGGCTCATGGCAAAGCCATCATCTGTCTCTATAGTCCACTGCACATATTCATCGGTGGCAATGGCATTGTCTATAGTGTTATTGGTAGTTGCCCAGCTATCTGAAGTAAATCGATCGCCATTTGGCGAAGGGTTAACGCCTGCTCCACGAGAGACGACATTGCTAGGGCTAATGGTAGATACATTGGCGGCTTGAGCACTGGACACTACGTTGGTTTCGTTTCCGGTAAGCCCATCAAAATCCCAGGTAAGCAATGTTGCCCTTGGGGTAGTGCTTAACTCTACTCCGCTACTCCAATTGGTTCCTTTGCGCCCAAATGCTTTAAAAAAATAAGTGGTATTATTGGTCAGACTGGTAATGGTTTCGGTAGTGGCAGTGCCTTTAAACACCACAAACTCTGAAGCGCCCAAATCGGTGCCTGATCCAAAAGCAGCATCTGCCGTATAAGCCGAACCGTCACCTGTGGGGGCATTGGTTACAACACTACCACTTTTGACCACCACCAATATTTCGTCATAACAATTACCATTTGCCCAGTTCAATACTGCCTCAGTGTTGAGGGCTGTTGCGCTTAGGTTGGTTACATTGTCGGGAGTATTGCAAGCTACAATGGTTTGGGTACCTCCAGCTGCCGCAGTGCCTAGTTTATTGACCAACCCCGAAAAAGTCAGATCGGCGGTGGTGATAGCCGGAGTTACCTCTATAGTATTGTTTGCTGTAGCCAAGGGAGCTACATTGGTAGTAACAAAAAAGTAGCCTGTAGTACCACCGTTGATCGCCTGAGTAAAGGCAGTGAAAGTATGTGCTCCGGCTCCCAAAGCAGTAGTGAGCGAAGCAATTGCCTGATCAGTGTTTACGTCAAGGGTATTGTCAGCAGAAAACCACAAAGTAAAAGCATTGATATCTGAAACGGTATAAGTTCCGGCGGTAGTAAAGCTAACCTGAGTAAGTGTTGCATCGGCGTTGGCTGCCGCCAGATCAAAGGTGTACACGGGGTGGTGTTGACTACCTTGTATTACATTGGCAGCTACAGTACTTACGCTTGAAGCCAGGGTTACGTCAGAGGTTTCTATGCCAAAAGAAAAGTTATCGAAGTTTCCTGAGTTATTTGGGTCAATGCCTGTATTATGTGCCCAAATAGGACCTGTATATTTTTGGTTGGCATCAGCAAATAAGGTATTGTCTGTTCCTGTAGCACTGCCTGCATCAATATCGGTAGCAATTGCTAAAGCTACCCCTGCTTCCCAATAGACTGTCCAAACTCCCTCGGCAGTTACTTCTACCCGCACATTTACCCCAGCCGAACCCACTGTACTATGGGTTAGACCAGTAGAAACCACTATGGTTCCAGGGTCATCGCCAGCAATTCCGTTTTCAAAACGCACCAGCACTAATTCTTCGTTGGTTTTCGTCCAAAGCAAAGCATAACCATCTACGGTGGCACTACTCAGATCGGTTTCGTTGGCAGTAAGCACCCAACCTAAACCGTAAGTAATGGTTCCCCAACCAGTGGGTGGTCGATTGAAATCCATGTGAAAAGACCAACCTATTTTGGACTGCCCCAAATCAAAGCTGGCATGAATGGCCGTGAGGTCACGGGTAGCATTGGTGGGTTCCAATCCAGTAAGCCCAGCATTCACCGCATTCAAGACATTGCCTGTAATAGAAAGTTGGGTTGGATCGGCTTCATTTTCTATCCAGGGTGCCCCCAAAGAGTTATTGTCGGCACGGTCAAAGTTATCAACATTATTGTAAGCAACTTGTGCCTGAACAGCTGCCCCCCAACAAAGCCATAAGCCCAGGGTGAACCAACAAATTTTGAATAAGTTTTTTTGTTTGAAATGTACGAACGAAGTTAAGATGCTTTGTGGGTAAAGTGCATGGGTTAACCCGCATAGTTTACGATGGGTACTCATTTGCATGTGTTTAAAAATTTCAGATATCTAATAATGATCTTATCAGCATAGCGGATCGGCTATATTAAGCGTGGTGATTAGTTAGGCTATAAAAATACAAATAAGTAAGGGGGATTGAAAATTTTCGACAAGCCAGCCAGTGGTTCACATGGGGTATGGCAGTCACTTTGCTACTGATTTACAACACATTAGCTTCTAGGTTAAGTTTATATTTATTCTTAGCAGAATCACAGTTACATCTAATTCATTACAAAAAAAGATCTTTTTTTCTCGTAAGCTCAGTACATACAAGCTCCCTACGCTTTATGAGTTTACATTTCCTGATAAGGGAATTGTTTTTATCAAAGTAATTTTATTTTTACACCATTCCTTAATTATTCATACAATGAAAAGTTTAGAAAATTTTCAAGCACAAGCATTGGTTACCTCTCAAGCGCAAGCCATTAAAGGAGGTACTTACCCTGACTACATTCAGGCAATGCAAACCCAATTGGCGGGTATACAAAGCGACATAGATACGCTGATGAGTAGTGGTCTTAGTAGCCCTTCTGACATGTTGCAATTGCAATCTTTGATGAACCAATACAGTCAACAAAACTCTGCCTTAAACAACATGATCAAAACTTATAATGACAGCCTAAAAAATATTGCTCAAAACATGAGTTAAGGACGAAATTAGGTGGTATTTAATCACAAAAAAACCTGTGGAATATCAAGACTCCACAGGTTTTCTCTCAACTTACAAAGAAGCAGATTTACTGCTTCATGATTCTTTTTATATAGACTTTATTGCCCACCATTACCCGCAGCACATACATGCCTTGCTGGAGGCTGGCAATGCCTTGATTGATGGCAGTTTGTACTTCGTTTATTTTACCACGGTGTTGCAATATTCTTTTGCCTTGTGCGGTATATAATGCAACATATACAGGCAATTGGGTGGTACTCTTGCCACCAAAATCAAGCGTAAGCTCGTTGGTAAATGGATTGGGGTATACCCTCAAGGTTTGCAGGTCTACACCTTGTACAAACTTCACCGGACTGTAGCTAAACTTGCCGTCATTGTCTAGTTGTTTGAGGCGATAGTACGCCGAACGATTTGCTTGAACATCGGTAAACTGGTAGTTGCGTTTTTCGTTACTGTTGCCCGCTCCATCTACAAAGCCCAAAATTTTAAAGTCGATGCCATTCTCACTTTTTTGTACTTCAAAGCCAGCATTATTGTGTTCACTAAGGGTTTGCCAACGCACCAATACGCGCTGATTATCTTCACGCACTGCATCAAAGCTACTCAAAGTAACGGGTAAGCCACTGGTTCCACCATTCACGGTGGCAGGCATTACCTGACTAAACGCGGTAAAGGCAGGGCTGAAAGCAGTAAAAGTAATGACTCCAGTAGAAGCGTTGGCAGTGGTGGCACCTCCCATAAACACCCAAGGGTCGCTACTGCCCGCACTAGACGCACGCTTGTATAACCCAATGTTGCTGGGGTTGGTTTGGTCAGCTACTGATACCGTATTGCCACCAGGAATGGTAAACTCAATTTGGGCAAGCTGGGTAAAGCTACTGTTGGCGCCGTAGTTGCGCACAATCCAATAAGCGCTTGGGTAAGTTGTTACATCGGTAGGCACATTGGTAGGGGTATCTACTCCATCGAGCTGGGTCACTACTACATCGCCTTGGGGCAATACGCCTGCGGCAAAATTGATAGCTACTCCAGTATTGGCAAACACTTGATTGCCCGATGTAGTAATGTTATTGGTGACACTGCGCCCTTTGCCTACCGGACAGTCAGAAGTAGTGCGAGTGACGCCATTTTGCAAAGTACCATTATTGCCACCTATAGCATCTATAGCATTACCGCTGTTAGCGTTGAACTGGTAATAAGCCACAATGCCGTTTTCTGAACCTTCTAAAGTAAGGTGCATGTACTCCCTCAATTGAGTTTCTGTACGGGTAACATTCCAAAACCTTACTTCTTCTATTTTTCCAGAAAAATAGTTGCCAGCACCATTATCTGAGCCAATAAAGGTGCCCGTAGTAGGCACAGCAGGCAAGGCGGTAGAACCTAAGATTTCTTCTTTTCCATTAACGTATAGTTTGAGGTTGGCACCATCGCCTACCAACGCTACATGGTACCAGGTATTGGCAACAATGGTAGTGGTAGTATTGCTTACTTTAGCTCCGTTTATCCTAGGCACCACATGGGTACCGTCAAATACCAATCCGTAACCATTGCTGCTTCCTGTGGCACCGTTGTAAAACAAAGTGCGGTCGCCTGCTCCGGCTCCATCCCATTGAAACCACATTTCTACAGTAAAGTTGGTATTGGCATTGGTTACCAACGAGGCAGTAGATACATAATGATTGGTACCATTGCAACTCAAATATGTGCCTTTTTCGGCGCTGGTAGTCGCTCCTTTCCATTGTCCCAGACTAATGTATTTGGTAGTGCCACCAAAATCAATATTGTTGAAAGTAACCACATTGCTGGCAAACTCGTTGGCAATGACTATGGTAGCATTTGAAAAGTCAGTACCATCATCGTCTATCAAGAGGGCAAACTCTCCGGCAGTGGTAGCGGTAAAATTACTGAATTGACTAATGTCAAATTTTACCTGAGTGGCTCCTACCCCTCCATCTTGTATTT
The DNA here is from genome assembly GCF_947493425.1 of uncultured Microscilla sp. Taxonomy (GTDB): domain Bacteria; phylum Bacteroidota; class Bacteroidia; order Cytophagales; family Microscillaceae; genus Microscilla. The sequence goes on from NZ_CANLRP010000031.1 coordinate 17,628, forward strand.
GCCATACTCTAGGAATACGCCCATCTACCCCTGCATTAGGCACACCCGCATCTACCTTATTGGCAGTATAATCGGTCAACCCATTGTTGTGCCCCCAAACCATAAATTGCTTATCAGCCGAGAAAATATTGGTATTGTTGAGGTTGTCACTTGCCACCGTGCCCACACCTATAGTAAGGGCTGCTCCTGAGTTGATGCTCTTAGACTGCTTTTGGTTCAGCGCTGAAGCATCATCTCGCCCTATGCCTGCAATGTTGTTCAAATAAGCAGCTCCTACAGTAGCATCCCACATTTTGGTGGTGCCATCAGAGGCTAGATAATCGCCCGCTTTGGTAATGCCATACTTAAGCCCTAAGTAAGATTCTATTTTCTGTTGGTTGGTAGCCGAATGTGCCGAGCTATACATAATCAACTCGCCCAAGTCACCATCTAACCCTAAGCTATTGTTGGCTCGCGACCCTACATACAAGGTTTGGGTATCGTCGGTTGCCGCAGTATGCGACGAGGTAGTGCCATTGGCAGCTCCATTGGTGTAAAAAGTAGCATTGGGTACATTGACAATAAAAGTACCTATAGAAGGAGTAGTAGTAATGGGCGAAGGTGCGGTAATCAAAGACTCGTTGTTCCAGACTTGGTTTTGAGTTTTTAATGTAAACCGTTCAGCAGTACCAAACCCATGTTCAAACACCAAACCTTCGGCACTATTGGTATTATACACCCCATAAGTACTTACTGTGGTATTGGTTCGTAAGCTTAAACCTGCTACGCTTGCCCTAAGCAAGCGGTTGGTGTTGCCAGAGAAGTTAACTACTGGGTTAAAGTTTAAGCCGTTGGAAGCATCTGTCAACGTAGGTGTGCCTACTACAGCATCTAGGTGCAACCCATTGCCGCTTTGGTCAGCCCATTCGGTTACATCAGCAATATTTACTGTAACCCCCACATCTGCTTTTACCCAAAAAGTAAGGTTAGTCGTTACCCCACCAGGGGCAGCCTGTAGACCTGTGCCTTTGATGGCAAAATCATATACTCCTTCGTCGCAATCACTATTGTTGATCGTCACGGTAGTACCAATGTCGGCCGTGGCAGCACTTGGCGCAAAAGTGACTTCAAACGTGGTAGAGCTACCCGATGCTACACTAATAGGGAAACTAAGCGTACCCAAGGTATAATCGGTTGAACCGGCAAGTATAATACTGGTAATGTTTAGTGTGGCGGCTCCTGTATTCTGGATGGTGTAAGTCACAGTTTTGCCAGTGCCTACATATACACTCCCAAACTCGGTGTTGTCTCCTGCATCGGGCACGCCATCGCCATCGGTTATAGTAGTCAAAGGGCTACCTCCTTGTACATTGACTTCGGGCTGATTAGCAGGGGTAGTTCCACTTACATTGTTGCCCGAACCATCTACCCAGTTAGAGGTTTGTCCACTATTAACGCTGCCGTCTAACCCCGCAAAGTTGGTCAGGGTTCCTGTATTATTATTAGTGCTTATATCAGGTAAGGTAGTAAGCCCAGTATTGTTGCCAGCGGCGGTTCCGTGGTTAAAGTTATAATAAGCTACTAAACCTGTTTCGGTTCCCGTAAGCTCTACGCCCTTGTAGGCATTGATTTCGGCACAAGTGCGCACGGTGCTCCAAATACGCACTTCGTCTATTTTTCCAGTGAAAAAATATCCTCCACCTTCAGGTTCGTGTCCTATGTTCAACGCACTAGCGGCTGCTCCTGTAAAAGTATCAGCATAGGCAAAGCTACCATCTACATATACACTAATAGTGGTACCACTACGAGTAACTGCCACATGATGCCAGTTACCATCAAAAGCATTATTACTATTTGCATTTGTTTTATAATCACCATCTTGAATACCAAACTCAGTATTCCCGTTATTTTTGCCAATAAAAAACTGTTGGTTGACACTGGCAATAATAGGCTGAAAATTAGCTCCTGTAGTTCCTTCATATTGAATCCAGGCTTCCATAGTAAAATCACCTGCTGGTAGGTTCAAACCAGTTGCCACATAATCGGTTGTCCCGTTAAAACTCAACGCGTTGTTGATTTTGGTAAACCCAGCTACATAGTTAGAGGTGGTGCCTTCGTTCAAACTTGTAGAAGGTGTGCCCGTTTCAAAGCCAGTAGTGCTAATATCAGCACTATTGTTGCCGTTAAGACTGGCATCTAGCACAGTAAGTTCGGTAGTGTTATTGCCTCCTGCTGTACCTTGGTTAAAGTTGTAATAAGCTACCAGATTGGCTTCGGTTCCTACTAGCTCATTGTTCATCTGGGCAACGATTTCGTCTTGAGTGCGCACATCGTTCCAAACACGTACTTCATCTATCAATCCATCATAATTTCCAGTCGCTCCCCCTGCCATAAACAAAGCCGTAGCATTGGCAATGTTGGCAGTACCACCTGTATAGGTTCCCGCCAATTGTCCATTTTTATACAAACGCCAGTCAGTACCATCGTGAACCAAAGCTATATGCACCCATTGCCCTGCCAAAATAGTAGTAGAAAGATTGTCGCCTCCGTTTACATTTACATTGAGGGTTCCTGAAGCATCTTTAAAATCTATAAAAGGGCTGGCTCCTGCCAAAGCATTGTTCCAATGTAAAATATTGTTGGTACCCAACACTCCAGGATTTAACCACATCTCTACAGTCACATTAGTTAGCCCTGTTCCATCCAAACTAGCCGTTACATGGTCATCTACCCCATCAAAATCTAAAGCATTGGTATTGCCCGAAGCACCAGTACCCCGTACTTGAAAAGTATAAGCTGCTTCGTCGCAATCGTTGCTATTGATGGTGATGGTAGAGGTGTGCATACCCGACATGGTAGGCGCATAAGTAATGGTAAAAGTGGTATTGTTGCCCCCCGTAAGGTTGCTCAAAGTAGATACTGTAAAGTTGGCATCTGAGCTAGTGACTGAACTCATCGTCAAAGTACCTGTGCCTGTGTTTTGTAAAGTAAAAGTTTGTGATACATTGCTACCAATGGCTGTAAAAGGAAAAAAGGTGTTGAGGGTGGTATTAATAGTGGTGCTTCCCGTCAATACATCATTGCCGTTGGCTTTTACATTTATTTCAGGTTGCAGGTTGGGGCTATTGCCACTTACATTGTTACCTGAGCCGTCTACCCAGTTGCTAGTAGCTCCCGAAAGGGCAAAAGTATTCAAAGTACCATTGTTGGTATTGGTACTTAAATCAGGTAAGGTAGTAATGCCCGTATTGGTGCCTCCAGCCGTTCCATAGTTAAAATTGTAATAGGTTACTAAACCTGTTTCATTCCCCTTAAGTTCTACATCTTTAGTTTCTTTGATTTGGGCACAAGTGCGGGTTACATTCCAGATACGTACTTCGTCTATTTGCCCAGTAAAGAAGTTACCTGTTGCTCCATTGGCTCCCAAACGCAAAGTTTCTGCGTTGGATGCATCTAACAAAGTGGTACCAGTAGCAGTGGTACCTGCTTCTCCATTTATATAAATAATGACAGTCCCAGTAGCAGGATCATAACTTGCGGCTATGTGAGTCCAAGTAGCAGGAAAAGCCGCCGTATGAGTTACAGTAGCCGTTCCTCCTCCTCCATTATCTACAGTAAAAATAAAATTAGTTCCATCGTGAATAAGATCATAACCCTGCCCAGTGTTACGTTTACTTATCAAGGTTTGCGTACCCGCACCTGCATTTTTCGCCCAAAGCTCTATAGTAAAAGCCTGGTTGTTAAAATCAAGAGAAGCATTGTCAGCCACTTCTACATAATCACTCCCTCCATCAAAATCCAACGCACTGTTCACTGCGGTAAAACCCGCCACAAAGTTAGAGGTAGTACCCGTTTTGGCGAAACCATTCAAAGTTCCGTTGAGGTTGTTGGTAGTAGCATCAAACACTGTAGTAAGTGCGGTGTTGTTGCCATTGGCTATGCCTTCGTTGAGCGGGTAATACGCCACCAGGTTGGCTTCGTTCCCTGCAACAGGGTTGTTCATATTGAGCGAAATTTCTTTTTGGGTACGGATGTCGTTCCATACTCGCGCCTCGTCTATTTGCCCTTGAAACTCACTGGCTACACCTTCATTAGTTCCCATACGAAAGGCAAATGCATTGCTTAAGTCCCCAGCAGAGTTATCACTGGCTTTGGCTACTTCTACCCCGTTTATATACAATTTGATATTGTCTGTGCCAGTGGTGGGGTCATAGCTTGCGGCTATGTGGGTCCAGCTTGTCTGAAAGGTGGCATTATGTGATAATTGCACCGTATTAGCCGATCCGTCTTGTACAGTAAATACAAAGTTAGTTCCGTCGTGAACCAGGTCATACCCTTGCCCACCGTTTCGTTTGCTGACAAGTATTTGGGTGCCTGCCCCTGCGTTTTTTGCCCAAAGCTCAAGGGTAAACGCTTGACTGTTAAAATCAAGAATGGCATTATCTGGCACATCTACATAATCACCAGTCCCATCAAAGTCAAGCGCATTATTGGTTTGTGCCCACCCCTGAAAGCCAACCAAGGTAATCAAGCAAAGTAAGGTGAATAAAAACTGCCAGACGGCAGCTTTGGGTTTGTTTCGATCAATAGTTTGAAGCAAGCCTGCATACTGCAGCCTTTGAGTAGTTGTTATTTTCATTTCTATAGTTGTATAAGTTGAGGTGTCATAGTCCGACAAAATCAGCAAAGCCGATCAATCGCACAATGTTAGTTTCAGAATGTTTTTTAGCAAAACAAAGTATTGCTTCTACCAAAATACAAATACAAGGGATTAATTAAAACTTTACTCTAATAAATATCGGCAAAATACCACGTAAGTTTATACAACAATTATTACAATTAACTTTATCGCGTAATTTTACTTACATAAGTAATAAGGAGGGGTTAGTTTGTGATAAGCACATAAGAGCGGTAAGCCTTGGAAAACAATGCATATTGGTGCAATACACCATCAACTACAGGTAGGGCTTGATCATAGTAGGTGTCTGTTGATGAGTTATATCTGAACACGACTTTAGTAATCGCACAAACAAAATATTATAACCTAACCCCCATCACCAAAATATCATCACGTTGGGTAGTGTCGGCCATGTGGGTTTGTAAAAAACTTTGCAGGTCTTCTTTTTGGGCATCTCTGTTTTTGGGAGCAATGCTTTGCAATAATTCTTTGAATTTATCGGTCCCAACTTTTTTCCGACCTCTGTTATTTTGGTCTGCAAACCCATCCGTAGTCAGATAAATAACACTCTCTTGGTCAAGCACCAGTTCGTGTTGAGTAAACAACAAGTTATTACGGTGAAAACCACCAATAGATCGTCTACAGCCCTTTATCTCTTGCAGATGGGTTTCGCCTGCAGCAATATAGTACAATGGGCGTTTGGCACCCGCAAAAACTATAGATACCTGCCCGTTTTCCAACGGAGTTAACGTCAGAAAAATAATATCCATCCCCTGTTGGTTCATTTCATTGTTGCCCTGCAACGATTTTTGTAAATCTACATGGCAACGGTTCAAGATGTCAGCAGGGTTGTCTAGTTTTTCCATCATTACCAGTTTGTCCAACATCATATAGCTCACCATAGACATAAGCGCGCCTGGTACTCCGTGTCCGGTACAATCAGCCACCGCCAAAAACACCCGGTTGTCGCGGTAGGCTACCCAGTAAAAGTCACCTGAGACGATGTCTTTAGGTTGGTACAACACAAAATAATCAGACAACAAGGCTTGCAAACGTTGCTCGTGCGGCAATATGCCATTCTGAATCACTTGAGCGGTTTGTATACTTGCTGCCACTTCTTTATTTTTTCGTTCCAGTTCTGTATTTTTGTTCTCTATAAAGCGTTGTTGCGTCAATATTTGCTCTTGCTGCTGTCTCAGTTCCTCGTTTTTATTGGCAAGCTCAGCACCTTTTTGCTTTAACAGTTGATTGCTTTTTTGCTGGAGTTGATAGCGGCTGTAAATAAAAAACGCAATGATCAATATTGCCAATACTGCTATGACAGAGGCATTGCGTTGCCATACCTGTCGATTAATCTCCAACTGTTTTTTGGCAATTTCCAGCTCTTTCAATTCTTTTTCTTTGGTCAATAACAATACATTTTTATCGTTACCACTTTCTGTTTGGGCTATTTGCCAAATCAAGTCGGTTACACCCTCTCCAAAGTACTTTTTAATCAAACGATTGACCAAAGGCTTAAACTCTGGGGAAGCAAAAAAGGCATTGATTGGCTCATCCCAATCACTTTTCAGAGGCAATACGATGGCCATTCCTATTTTATTGATTTGAAAAAGGTTTTGTCGTTTTACTTTGATATTGTCTTGTAGGGCAGTAAAATAGGTAGTCAATTGTACATAGGCAATACAGTGATCGTTTTGAGACACCACTAAGGGGGTGTCTTCAAAATGCTCTATATTTTTGTATTGGAGGTTAGAAAAATAAGGGGCTATTCGCTGAATGTGTTTCACATCGGTACTATTGGGCACTTGTACTACAGTCAAGCTATCAAAACTGGCGTTTATGTCGTTGGTGTCGGCTAATATAGGAAGGTTATTGCTTGAAATCACAATAGAAATATCGGGCATGTAGATCGGACTAAACTGTACTTCTTTTCTGCGGGCACTGGTCACCGAAAAAGAAGAAGCGGCAAAGGTTCCCGATGCTCCATTTTTTACCTGACTGTATACCTCACCAAAGCTGTTTTGTAAAGCAAAGTTGAGTTGGATTTTTACCCCATATTCTTTACCGACAAATTTTACAAAGTAACGTAAAAGTTCTGCCTCCAGCCCGGTAACCTGTTGATTTTTGGTATAAATAAAGGGGGCAAAATTGATATGATACACTGTAATGTCTGCCTTTTTGGTCTTTTTGGCTTTGCGCCAGGAAGTTTGCGCTGCTAAGCCTATTCCCACTAATAGCATTAGGGTGGTTAAATACCACTTCAAACCAAAGTACCTTGTTAAAATCATCTCAATATTATTTTATGTGAATATAAAACTCACCCATAGCCAGAAAGACAGACAGACTTTGAACAAAAAATTCAGTGGTTGATTTGCCCAAAATGTTGCAAGTATCGATTATCCCAGGCGTTTTTGCATCAAAGCACTCTCACCAACCTTTTTGTGCTCAAGCCACCACAAAAAAAGACACATAGTAGTCGTACCCAAAATGGCTCCAAAATAGGTATCTACAAAAAAGTGCTGCAGCAAATATACCCGCGATATAGCCGCACATACTGCCAGACAAAAAAACAATGCTTTGAGGTAAGAAGACCGCACTATAAAAGCAAAAGCAAGAAAAACCGCAAAAGCAGTAGTGGTGTGCCCCGACGGAAAGCTATTGCAGCAACTTAAATGTTCAAATTCATACCCACTGACAAAGTTAAGGGAAGGGTCGTTGCCAAAGAACGACTTGGGGCGCCCGGCATTGGCGTAAATAGTACGTTTGAATAACTGAGCAACCAAACCGCTCAATAAGGGTAATAAAGCTAACAGAGCATAATAAAACCGGACAAAAAGCAAAATCCCTCCCATGATCAAGCAGAAGGTGCCATCACCCAAAAAAGTGACATATTTAAAAAACACATCGCCCAATGGGGTATGTCTTTGGTTGAGCCATAGCTCTAGTTCTCCTTTTTGGTGGTTTAACAAAAGGATGCCTCCTACCACAAGGTAGAAGGTTAGTAAAATAAAAAATATGGAGTTTTGACGGATAATTTGGCGCATTGTCTTAAAATTTGATGCAAAAATAGAGAAATTTGCCAATAACTCACTTTAAAACAATGCTTTCATGAATCACTCTATCGATGACATCAGCAACTTGGTACGATTGCTTAACAGCGAAAGTACAGAAAACTTTCAACTGGCGATTCAAATTGCCAAAGGAATGGACTTACCCAAGACATTTTACAAAGGGCTTACCAAAACCAAATATTCATGCTGGCTGTGTTTAAACGAAGAGTTGATGGCGCCTTTGCAAGAAATGACCACACTGGACTTCTCATTTATGGGCATCAAAAACTTGCCCGCTCAATTGGGGCAGCTCAAGCAGTTGCAAACCCTAAAACTAGACTATCACCGTTTAAGTCAACTACCTGAAGTAGTGACCCAACTTACGAGTCTCGAAACCCTGGAGCTTTTTTATGGTATGTTGCATTCATTGCCCGCTAGTTTAGCACAATTGACTCAGCTTAAGCACCTCGACCTTAGACAAAACCGCCTGATGACCCTGCCCGAAGTGCTCTGGCAAATGCCTCAGCTCAAAACTATTCAACTTACGGGCAATTTGCTCACTGTAGAACAAATACAAGCCTTGAAAGAGGCATTACCTCAGACTAAAATAATGTATTAAGTTTTACTCTAACGGTGAGAGCCAGCCAAACAAACGACTACTTGTCGCTAATAGCTTGAACCTTATTTTCGCTACACTACCAACAAGTTACAGCCCCGAATATCGCTGTTGTCTAAGCGCCCCAATACCTGAAAGGTGCGATCGCCAGTGACTTTACCCAAGTCTTGGGTGGCTATAAAAGCACACGAATCTACATTGGCAAGGTCTATTATATTGATGGCTCCATAACGCAGATTGTTGTCTATATACAAAGGGTCGTTTACATCGCGTAATAGTATGCGCATGGTGGTGGGCATGTCAAACTCTTCGTGCCCGCTAGAGTAAGCTTGCGACAACAGTTCGGTCATACCATACTCTGAGTGCACTGTTGCTACCCCAAAGCGCTCCTTTAATACTTGGTGTACTTCCGATCGCAACATTTCTTTGCGTCGCCCTTTCATTCCTCCGGTTTCCATGAGTATTACCTCCGACAAATCCAGCGTGTGCGCTTCGGCAAGGTCTAACAAGGCAAAAGTAACTCCTATCAAAAGTATTTTACGCTGGCTATTTGCCTTCAAATGCTTTAGTTTATCTACCAATGCTTGGGTGTTGTGTAGAAAAAAGTCCGATTCGGGCGATTGACTTTGCTCAATGAAATGCTGCACCATATATACCAACGAAGAGTTGTTGCGTTCGAGGTAAGAGGGCAACAAAGCAAGGACCTGAAAGTCAGTCAATGCCCCGTATTTTTGCTCAAATAGTTGTTGGCTTACCTTTCGGTAAAACTCTAAATCTAACACATGATGCTTGCTGGTGGTTTGCATAGTGGTAGCACTACTTTCAAACGTCTTTTGAATAATAGATTGGCTATTGCCACTAATGATTTGATGCGATTTGAACAACTCAACGGGCAAAAAAGGAATATCTGCCAAGCGTTTTACTTGAGCAGGTTTTACCGATAAATAACCCACGTATTCTTTGTACACGGCATTGTGTGCTACCTGATAATGAAATAATTCAGTAGCATATTGCTCAAAATCAGCGTCCTGTAGTTGTAAAATATTATTTTTAAAGCTTTCGCTGAACTTCATAAACTTGGAAATAGGTTTCAAGTAGTAAAATAATTGTATTATTGTGTTTGTTTTAGTGCAGTCAGTAGATTTTTAATAAAATAGCGTTTTATACCTGCCAGGTTTCCAAAACCTGGCAGGTATAGGCAAGTAGGTTTTTAAAATACTTGATGCAAATATTAAATTTCAATTGTCTATGCTATTACAAATACCCAAGTATACCACTCAGGTATAAAACTGCCAGAGGATTTCATTATAATTTTCATACAAATGAAAAAAACAAGTTATATTTTTTTGAGTGTTTGGTGTATGTATTTAGCCTGGGCAATGACAGGCTGTATTTCTAAGCCCAAATTTAGCCTAAGCCCTGACATAGACTTTGACAAAATAGAGGTAATCAGAACTACTGATCAATTGGGCAACCCGTCTGACTCCATTTCTATTACCATCAAGTTTACCGATGGCGATGGCGACTTGGGTGCCTTGTCTAATAATGAAGGGGATAATTTTTTTGCCAGCATTTACCTCAGAAGAAATGGTCAGTTTGTCAAATTTGAACAGCCTAGTTCAAGCCTTACATTTAATGGTAGGTTTGATGACTTAAGCGGAGGCTCTACAGGACCTATTCAAGGTACATTGCAATATAGTTTTCCTGGTATTCGGGTAGCTAGTTACACAGAACTAGGGATTCCGAAAAACGATATTTGGAAGTTTCAAATCTATATACAAGACCGGGCAGGTAATACAAGCGACACCATCTTTACTGACTCTGTCACAGTAAATATCGACTAATTTAAACCCTCTTTTATGCTTTTTTTCTACTTCGTATTACTTAGGAATGGTACCAAAATAAATACGCATTCTTAACCTCATCTTTTGAGGCTATACTTTGTTAAAAAATAGCCGAATAGCGATGCTATTAGCAGACCATCCCTCAAGCTCGCTCAATATCCACTGGATATTGCCGTGCCGCGTATAGCAACAAAATATTTTAGCGTTACTATAGAAATTTATTTTTACACCATTCCTTAGGAGCAACTGATTCAACTGTTTATTATTTGGGTCGCTTTCTGTTTTTTAGGCGGGCAATCAATGCCTTTATATCTTGCCACTCTATTGCTACCAACAACACCAAATAGCCTGCAAACAAGCCTTGATGCAACAAAAAATTCATCAAGGCACTTCCCAGGTTTACAAACTGTACGCCAAACACCAACACCGCTGCCAACCCTACATGCACCAAGGCTGATTTTACCTGATAGGGTACATAAAAGTGTTTTTGACCAATGAGGTAAGAAGCCACTGTCATACCCATATATACCACCAGCAAAGCCACTGCCGATCCCATATACCCCATGACCGGAATCAACAAGTAATTAAGCAATAATGAAAGCAATGCCCCTCCGGTTACCAACCAAGTGCCATAAAATGTTTTATCGGTGAGCTTAAACCATATTGACAGATTGGTGTATACTCCCAAAAATAAGTACCCCAACAACATAAAAGGCACTGCGCCGATGGCTTCGCGGTACACTGGTTTGCGTAAAAGCAGTACTATAATATCTAAGTTGAGCCCAATACCCACCATAAACACAGCACCCGTAATGATGAAATATTTCATCACCCTGGCAAACAACTCTGGTGCTTTTTTGTCTTCTGCCCTGGAAAAAAAGAAAGGGTCAGCAGCGTATTTAAACGCTTGGATGCCTAAGTTCATAAAAATGGCAAGTTTACCACAAGCCCGGTAAATACCCACCACTGCTTCGTTGCTTTTGCCATAATAGTAACCTTCCGGCAAATAGTATTTCAACATAATGGTGTCGAGCAGCTGACTGGCAATGCCCGCAATGCCCATAAACATTAACGGGTAAGAATAGATAAACATGGGGCGAAACTGCGCCCAATTTAAGCGAAAGCGAAACCTAAGAAAAGAACGGTAAAGCAACAGAAGTACCAGGGCGTTTGCCACCAGGTTTGACAAAATAATGTAGCCAATGCCCATGTCGGGGTTGTAAACACGGGCAACCAATGCTTGGTATTGGGTCAAAAACTTGCCTTCGTAGATGTTTTTACAGAAGTACAGAAAAAACAAATTGCACCCAATATTTACAAATATGTTGATGAGCTTGGTCACGGCAAACTGCTTTGCTTTATTTTCTAACCGCAAACGAGCATAAGGAATAATCAATACCGCATCTACAGCTATGATAATGGCCAGCCATACAATGAGGTGGGAGCTTTCGGGGTGCCCCAAACTACGGGCTATAGGTTGGGCACACACAATAAGTAAAGCAGAAAAAATAGTGCTGGTCACCAATATATAAGACAAAGCCGTGTTATATACCTCTTGTGGGTCGTTTTCTGCTTTGGCAGCATACCTAAAAAACGTGGTTTCCATGCCATAAGCATACAACACGTTTAGAAAAGCAACATACACATACAACTCACTCTGAAAACCATAGTCAGCAGCAGGCAATACAGCGGTATACAAAGGCACCAGCAAAAAGTTGAGCATTCTACCCACAATACTGCTCATCCCATATAACACGGTTTCGCCCGCCAATTTCTTAAGTACGCTCATAAACTTTATTTGTCAAACGATGTGGTTGCAAACATAAAAAAATCCCTCTTTTATTAATTAAAATAAAGAGGGATTGCTCAAAAGTATTTTATATCAGGTCACAATATCACTGGTTTATTGTGAACAATTTCAAATTATTTGTAGCTAATGGCTTGTAGTCGCTTATTCGCCTTTAAAATCGGGCTTTCGTTTTTGCAAGAAAGCTTCCATTCCTTCGTGAAAGTCTTCTGTACCAGCCGATTGTCCAAAATACCGGGCTTCTTTCAAATACCCTCTTTCGTCACTGCTGTATACTTCGTTTACCGATTTGATCACCATAGCAATTGCTAAAGGCCCTGAGCCAGAAATTTTAGTCAAAATCTCCCGGCTTTTGTTCATCAGCTCTTCGTGAGTAGTTACCATGTGGTTTACCAAACCAAGGTCTTTTGCTTCTTTTGCCGATAACATGTCGCCTGTCATGATCAACTCAAGTGTTTTAGACTTCCCTATGCTTTGGGTAAGACGTTGGGTTCCCCCAAAACCTGGCAATGTACCCAGCTTTACCTCAGGTAAACCAAACTTGGCTGCTTCTACAGCAATACGCATATGACAAGCAAGCGCCAACTCACAACCTCCTCCTAATGCATAGCCGTTAACAGCCGCAATGATTGGTTTTGTACAGTTCTCGATAATGGCAAATACGTCTTGTCCATTTTGCGAGTAGCGTTTAGCGCCTACCTCGTCCAATTTGGCGAGCTCGGCAATATCAGCTCCAGCAGCAAAGGCTTTAGTACCTTCACCTGTAATAATTACCGACAGAATATCACTGTTGGTATTTACCTCCTTCATTGCTTTACGCAAATCCTCGATCGTATCATAGTTCAAGGCGTTTAGTTTAGAGCCACGACGGATAGTAATGGTGGCAATACCATCGGATATTTCTATATCCAGGTTTTTAAGTTCTGTATTGCTAATAGTAATCATTATATACTCACATTAGTTTTCGAGTCCAAAATAGCAAAAAGTAGGCGTATGTTTACATATAAGTACTTTATTTCAGGTTTTTGTTGAAATGTTACAACAAAAAAACAAATAAGTAATAACGAATATACAGCAATGAATATTTGCTAAAAACACTAAAATAAAAACTTAGTTCAATGCATTTTTTAGATACACAAAAAAAGATTGGGAAAAGAGGATAGTTTAATACTTAAACAAAAAGAGTAGTTGATTTGAAAAAACACCTGAGAGCAGAGAAAATTAAATTGTTATTTGATAAATCTGTTGTATTGATAAGAGTAGATTTGAACAAAGCCAAACTATTCATTTAAAAAAACTACCTTTTGTGACTGCTCTGCCCTTCAGGTGATATTTAGATAGATTTCTGCAACACAAATGTAAGGGGTATTTGACAAAGGTGTATGTCATAAATTAACACCAAGGTAGATAATTGGTAGATTTAATTACAATTGATAAACGTAAGGGCAATCTTTTATGATTGCCCTCTTCGCGGGGAGTTATATTTTTTGTTGCCTTGGTTAATGTGGAATAATTGATTGGTTTTCCTCAAACCTGACAGGATTCTATGACAATGCTAAAAATTCTGTCAGGTTTGAGGAAGAGTGATACAAGCCAAAAGCTTGCAACAAGACTGAGTAATTAGTACTGTTTTAATACTTCAAACTCGTCATAACCCAAACGCCACTTACCTTGCGCTTTTACCCACTTTTCCTGATAAATTTTACCTTCACCTATATTCATAGACCAATGTGCGGCTAGTTTTATCACACCTGGGGTTACTGCCTCTGCCTTCAGCTGATGGTAAATAAGGTTACGCGCTCCATCTTTGACAAGCTTGGCCCAAAAGCTCTGAATAGCTGCCTGATGATGTACACTGGCAAAAGGTGCTCCGTTGAGGGTAGCACTTTGTGCATACATATTGGCGCAGGTAGTTGCTTTTTGTTGATTAAAACTTTTCACCCATTGCATAGAAGTTTGAATTACCCCCTCTAAAGCCTGATGACTTGCCACCGAATGAAGTGGGTAATTAATGGGCTTTGGGTATTTTTTCAATACCTCAAAATCGTCATACATCAGGTACCATACACCTTGCTCTTTTACCCACTTTTCCTGATAAATTTTGCCCTCGCCTATATTCATGCGCCAATTGGCTGACAACAACGCTGTATTTTTATTGACAACCTCTATAGTTACTTGGGTATACTCCAGCTGAGAGGCTCCCTGAGCAATCAACGACGACCAAAAAGCAGTAATTGAAGCCTGCCCTTGTTTTACCCCAAAAGGCATTGCCCTCATCGTTGCATTTTTATGGTGATAAGCTTGGCCACATTGTGCTGCTTTGCCTTGGTTAAATGCATTGATCCAGCTTTTGCTGGCTTGCAATACTTCCAGTGCTACCTGGTGGTGTGCTACTGGAGAGTGATGAGTGTAGCGTTGTTTATTTTGCCCCAAGGCAACACTCCACCCAGTGATAATCAACGCAATAACTAATAAGCTTGTTTGAGATGTCTGTTTCATCGGTATTATTTGGTTTATTTATTTGATGAAACAAAATTAAGGTAGAGTAGTAATACATACCTGTGACTTTTGGCACAAGTGGTCAAAAAAATAAATACGAAGTGGTCGCTAAATACATCTTATTATTATAAAATCTATTTATAGTAGCCTTATCTAAGGACTTGTGGCTAACTGCTTGCTACTGTTTAGCTTGAATAAATAATCTGAATAGACTTTTGCCCCAGGCGTATTCGTTGTTGCTTTTCCAATTTTTTGAGCAATCGCGATACAACTTCACGGGTGGTACCCAACTCGTTGGCTATTTGCTGGTGCGACATAAGTACTACATTGTTTGTTGAAGGGCAAGCATTATTGGTAAGGTACTCCCACAACCTTTCGTTAAGGGTTTTAAACGCCAACATTGAGTAACTTTCCATCAATACCTGATAACTATGCCTGAACGTATCAATGGTGAAGTGGTTCCAGGAAGGATATTGATGACACCAATCTGTAACATACCTTACCGGAATATTGAGTACTTGTGCCTGGTTACTTTCTACAATGGCAGATACGGTGCTTTGGCAGTCGCCAAAACAAGCCGATAAAGAAAGGGTACAGGTTTCCATTTGAGAGAGGTAGTAGATCAAAATCTCCCGATCTTCGGATTCCTGAAAAACCCGTACCCTTCCCTGCAACAAAATTTTAAGCACTTTGATATATTCTCCTGTTTTTATTAGGCGCTCTTGAGCCACATGCGCTGTTACAAAACCATGTTTTTCAATGGCTTGCCTAAGCGCAGGTTCACGTATACCCATTTGCTGATAAAACGGTTCCAGTGCTTTCATTCAACAAAGGTAACTTTAGTCAAGGTGTGTCTGAATGTGCCCAACAATTTCGGTCAGTTCTTCGGGGGTAAAAGAAAGCTTGTCAGTAAACTGCAAGTCAGCCATATTGTTGGAAGGAATAAGGTGAATATGTGCATGAGGCACTTCAAATCCGGCCACTACCACACTGATACGCTCACAAGGGAAAGCTTTTTTAATCGCAGTAGCTATTTTTTTGGCAAAAAGATGCAGCCCAGTCAGGGTTTCATCGTCCAGGTCGTAAATATAGTCAACCTCTTTTTTGGGAACCACCAAGGTATGTCCTTTTGCCACCGGAAATATATCTAAAAAAGCATAATAATCTTCAGTTTCGGCTACTTTGTGGCTTGGAATGTCACCAGATATAATTTTAGAAAATATAGTGGACATAATTATTTATTGAAATTGAGTGAATGAATGATAATAAATAGCAAATCACTACCTCAATGGCAAGTTTAGCATGTTTTGCCATTGATGCAAAGCTGCGAGCAAAATACAATAAAAATTGATGATTATTGGAAGTATGCCAGATAAGACCTGGTAGTATACGGTTTAATTATGCATTCATTCACCCAGAGCTATGTGCTCTCACAGAATTTCTTAACGGGTAATTTCAAGTATTTCGAAATCGGTTTTGCCTGCTGGAGTATGTACTTCGGCCACTTCACCTACTTTTTTACCTAGTAACCCTTTGCCCACGGGCGATTGTACAGAAATTTTACCTTCTTTGAGGTTGGCTTCTTCTTCTGAAACAAGGGTGTATGTCAATACTTTTTTAAGCTTTTGGTGCTTTATCTTTACCGTTGACAAGATAGATACCTTTGAAGTATCAATATTTGACTCGTCTATAATGCGAGCATTGGCAACCGTGTCTTCCAGTTTGGCAATTTTTAACTCTAACAAACCTTGAGCATCTTTGGCTGCATCATATTCTGCATTCTCACTCAAATCACCTTTATCACGAGCTTCTGCTATTTGATGTGCCATGTCTGCACGCCCTTTGGTTTTTAGGTGCTGAAGCTCATCCTTAAGCTTTTTCAACCCTTCTTTTGTATAATAAGATACTTTAGCCATTTTTTTTACTATTTTTTATCAAAAATATTTTTGTTTTTTAGTGCTATGCCAAGACTAAACCAGTGGATGTTGCGAATAGTTTTGCAATACTTTTTTATTGCAAAAACAGGCCTCACTTACACCTCACCTATTTTAACATCTTGATTTGCAGCACCATTTAGCAATAATGTACCCATACTTCAGCGATGAATATAAGCATTGTCATGTAACCTGTAACTGCTCTGTTGAGCTTTGTGTAGTCATGATTGCCTTGTTAGTAAACCTATAAAGAATAACCTGCTCCATTCCACCATGTCGAGTTGATCAAGGTAAATAGTTGAATCAACCAATGTCAGGTCAAGCTTTGTTTCATAGCATACCACTGTTTACTCATAGCATTGTATAATTTGTAAACTTGACAAACAAGAGCTTGGTCTGTTTGGAAAACTTTATTTTTTATAAGGTTACTTCACTATGGATAACAAAAAAAGAACGGTAAAAGAGCCGTTCTAAATTGCTATAGAAAAATATTTCTATTTAATGAAAATTATATCTTGTATGGAAAGACTAGATACGTATTTTTTTGTTGAATGTTTTGAAAAAAAAATCCCCTTTCGTAGTAAAAGAGGCTTGTTACAAATTTAGCTTTAAATTATGATACCAACAATTTTTATACTCTAAAAATTACATATTATCCATATTCATACATATTTCGTCGAAAAAATGCAACACCTGTTTATACGATTAAGTATAGGTTGATAATGACCACTATTTGGCTAAATAAACCTTTTATGAATAAAAAACTACTTTTTTTATCTATTCCTTTGGCGTTGGTTTTTATACTACAAACAAGCACTTATGCGCACGATCCTTACATACGCATAAAAAAGGGTGAAAATTTATTTTTTCACAAAATCAACTTCAAAATCGACCATACCAAGCCACATATTAAGGTCACTATTGCAAACCTGTTGGGACAAACCGTCAAAGAATCTAAAATATTACGAAGCCTCTCCTTTGTTCCTACAGCATCGCTCCTGCCAGGTTATTATATTCTAAAAATATCATCGGGAGCATACACCACTACCCAACGCATGGTGGTTACTAAACTTTAAGTTTTTTACGTTTTGCCCACCATTGATGGAAACTGAAGCTAAGCGGAATGTGTAACAGATAGGCCATAAATGGTAAAAAACCTACTTTATAACGTGATAAACTACCCAAATTGGGCGAAGCAATGGCAAGTAATACTGCCAGCAAAGTAATGTAAGTAAGTGTGCCCACCAGCAAAAGCCCCAGCTTAGGGTGTTGCTTTATATCAATAGAGCGACATTTGTCCTTGATAAGAAAAACCACTGCATAACATAACAACCCCATCAACCATAAGTTTTCTACCCCTGCCAATAGCTTTACTTTGTTGTTGGCTTCCCATATAAAAGGGCGAAACAGTCCCGAAACAAAGGCAAGTGGAGTATTGTATAATAAACTACTGGGCGCAGAAGTAATATTGAAGTAGCCCCCGCCGATTCTGGTATAATGGATGACATCGTCAGGATTTGAGAAATTAAAACTGGCGTTGTGGTTGAGTACCAACACATGCATAAACTGAGACAAGTGTAACTTGGGGTGTAACATGCTTGCCAACCATAACAAACCTGCCAAAAAAACCACAAACAACCACAGCTTATTGTGTGCCTGAGCAGTGTCTGTAGCCATTGGCCATAGTTTTCTGGTGGCTAACTGTGCCAATGCTATGCTTAACATCACAGGAACCAAACCTCCCATATAGTAAAACTTAAGTTGCCACAGCCAGGCAATACCCACCCACCATAAAAGACTACTTTTGAGCCAAAATGCATAAGACTGCCGGGTAGAAGGTAAAAAAGCTTGCAAAAACTGATGTACCATCCAACCTATCACACCAATGGCAAGGCTTTCTTTTTGTAATCCACTGCTCCAGAACACCACTGAAGGAAACAGTAAAAATGCGGCAATTGCTGCCCAACGAGTAGAGGGAAATTGCTTGGTCAAAGTATTGGCAAGCTGCCACAACCCACAAAATGAAAATAAAGATAAATAAAAAGAGGTAAGCCAATAGCTGGTACCTGTGAACAAGTGCAACACACTGACGAGCTTGACAACAAAAAGATAGCGGGGCTGCTCCCACATATTGGGATAAGACAAGTGCGGAATGTGGTAATACTCATTAAACAGCAACAAACGAAGGTATGATAAGGGGTTTTGCCACGCCACCTGACTTAACTCTGTAGCACTATAATGCATGTTCCAAGAGTCGCCCCCATAGCCATAATAACGTTGAAAAAATAACCCAACGGCAATGCCAGTCAATATTTTGAGACACACTCCTGGTACAATCCAGGCACGTAGAGGGGATTGTTGGTTATTTTGTTTCCACACTACTACCAATAGTGTAATGAATATACAATGAATACTAAAAAAGAGGATACCCGGCATATAACAATGAAGTGAGTAAACAACAGAATACCGAAAGTAGGGGGTAGATCAATCAATTCAAAACAATGGTATCAGAAAACACAGGGAAGTAAATGCTCATGGAGGTGGGTGTACATGTGGAACTATGCAACCCAAGCCGATTCAGGAACAAAAAGAAAGGAATAAATAGGGGTAGTATTATTAAAAAATAACGGGTAATTTAGATACCTGAAGCAATTTCAGTACGCAAGTGAACATCTGCGTTTTAAGAGGCACGACCCAATAATTTTTTAGTGGTTTTGTTTAAGTGACGGATCGTCGCTTCGTCAATTACATCGGGGTGCGTGTTTTCAAGACGATCTTCGTGCAGTAAGTTGTTTTTAGAGTCATAAAACTTAATGATGGTATAGTCTACATCCTCAAGATTGGGCTCTATTACCCAAAACACGTGTCCTTGTCTTGTGCTTTTCTTTACAGCAACAGCAAATACTGTCATAAAAGCGTTTGTCAGATTTTTGATGGTCTTTTCCATGGCTATTTTTATTTAGTTATAGTGTTGAAAAATATTGTAAGCAATTTTGATGAACTTGTTTATAACTATTAGTAGATTGTATAATAAAAATATTACAGTGTCTACTACTTTTTTTTGTTTATATGGTATTGTTGTTTATTTAAGAGACTCAAAAAAAATGTCGTTGGTTGCATCCTTTAACGTTTTTAACATTGAGTTAATAGTCTTAAAGTATGTTTTAAAAAAATATTAATTTTCCAATACACTTTTTTTTCGTTGTTGTTTATTATGTAGATGAAACTTACAAGCATTTGGTTGCACTGAATCTAAAAAAAAACATTTTTTTTTATTTTACCCCTCAAACTCAATCAGTTAGCTTATTATTTTTTTTCTTGCCTATAGTTTAAGTTTCTCTCTCAGTATTTTTATTTGTGTACTTATTGTTGTAAACGGTTTTTTATGAGTAAAATGGAGTGAAAAAACTGTGTTTTCGCCCAAAAACCCGATTATCAATGCAAACAACTCTTTTTAACCCCTTGAATCCATTTACCATTATACACTTGATACTTGGCAAAAGGTTACTGGTATTGGTCATTTTATGCAGCCATTTTAGTTGTAAGGGGCAACCCGAAAACAAATCGTACAAATACCTAAAGCATTACTACACCAAAAGAGCCACTAAATATTTAATTAAAGACAAACAGGTGAAGCAAGCATTTAGCATAAGCGATAGTGGCATTGTGTTGTACACAACCCCTGAGAAAGGGCATACAAAAGAAGTAGAGTACTATTTGCCTTGGCAACACTTAAGGGCTTTTCAAGAAAGAGCTGCTGCTCGCCCATCAGAAGCATTCAAGTATTACAAGCAAAGGAGGCTTCCTCAATTGACCGCTAGCTTAATGAGGCCAGCCAAGTTTATAATCAATGGAAACCCTGCCCACCCACTCAAAGGGCTTAGGGTGGCGCTTGACCCTGGACACATTGCAGGTAACTTGTCTATGGCCAAAAAGGAAAGGAAGTTTATAGATATGACTCTTGCCAGTGGTAAACGCATCAGTTTTTTTGAGTCGGAGCTTGCTTGGTATACCTGCCGTGTACTCGCCGACATGCTGGAGCAAAAAGGGGCACAGGTAATGCTTACCCGCAAACGCTTTGATTTAATGGCGCTGGACTCTACCTATCAACAAGTTTTTGAAAACTATAGGCAACAGCAAGCCAAAAAAGGAATTAAAGTAAAAAGAAGTCAAAAATGGCTCATGTTTTTCAAAAAATTCCGCAAGGCTGATTTTAACGCCCGCATTGAAAAAATTAACAACTTCAAGCCTCACCTCACTATGATTGTTCATTATAATGTAGATGGCGCCAATGCACCCTGGAACAAGCCTACTGCTCATAATAATTGCATGGCGTTTGTGGCGGGTAGTTTTATGAAAAACGAGCTAAGTGCTACCGAACACCGTTTCAATTTTTTGCGACTGTTGCTCACTAAAGATATTGAGTCATCGATAGGCTTTTCTAAAGCAATATTGCAACAGGTAGTTACCCAACTCAATGTACCTATTTTGCCCAAGCAAAATAACCAACCTTTTATCAACAGGGCTTGTATAGCCACTAAGGCTACTGGTGTGTATGCCCGCAACCTGTCAATGGCACGCAAAACATACGGCACCTTGTGTTTTATTGAGCCTCTGTATCAGGATAATAAACAAGAGGTGCGTGCACTAGGTAACAACGATTATGAGTTGAAAGGCAAGAAAATACCTACACGGGTAGTAGAGGTAGCAAAGGCTTACTATAAAGGCATTGTGGCTTATTTAAAAAAGTAGACGTTCTTTCTTTGGGGAACGTTCATGAATAAAGCATACAGCCTGAAAAGTTTTTCTCTGATGCTTTTTCAAGTATTGAGTTGGGAGTAAGATTGATTGAAACAGTAAAGTAGTTCACACTAAATGCGAAAGTTTAAACAAGCTTTCAGGTGATTTTACACCTAATTTTTTGATTCAAAACTTATTAATAAATACTGTATGCTATGGTCAAATGGATACTATGCATTGCCTTGCTTATTTGCGGTGTAGACATTGCTCAGGCACAAACTTCATGGCAAGAAGCCAAAATAACCCAAAAGGCTGAAATAAAGATTTATCATATCAATATCACGCCTTTTATCTACAAGGAAGATAATCAGGTGAAAGGGCTTGAAGCGGACATTATACGTGGTTTTGTCAAGTTTGTAAAGAAAAAATACAACATTGAGGTTATCCCTGTTTTTCAGGAACAGGAGAGTTTTGGTAAAGTATACCAACTCATGAAGGGGGGCTACCCTGGCGAATTTGCTGCATCTACCTTTTCGGTGACCGAAGAACGAAAAGAAGAAGTCGTTTTTAGCCCGGTATACATGCCCGATATAGAGGTGCTCATATCCAGTGCAAACCTGCCTATACTTCAGGATAGTAACGAAGTAGCCACTAGTTTTAAGGGGGTTACTGCCGCCATTGTACCCCGTAGTACTGGTACTGCAAACCTTCAGCGTATAGCCACCTACCTGCCCAGCCTTCGTTATAAAAAAGTGAAACACTTTGACGATCTAACAACCGCTGTAGCTACCCATACTAACCATATTGCTTACATACAACTTGCCGAATATTTAATGACATTAAAAAAAGGGCTGAAAATCAAGCGGCAAAACCTGTTTCAGGTTAACAAGGCAGGACGAGCTATTGTGCTTCCTAAAAAAAGTGGCTGGAAAGAACCTATTGATGCTTTTTTTAATTCAGCGGAATTCAAGCCCTGGATCAATGAACTCATCAAGAAGTACTTTGGACATGATGTAAAAGAACTGATCTGGAAACTGTCAAGCTCTCACAATCAAAATCAGCAAAATCTATTGCTTTTTACCAAAGAAAAAGAAATCAGCGAATTGGAAATAGCTAAAAAGCAGTTGGAAATAGAACGCCAAACTTTGCTCCGTAATGTTTCGATAGCCACTGTGCTTGCCATTTTGCTCATTGCTTTCTTTATTTTCAACCGTTATCAACTCCAGCAAAAAACCAATCGACTTTTACAGAAAAAAAATGAGGAGATTCTACACCAAAAACAAGAACTCATTGGCAAGAATGAAGAACTACAGTTACAACAAGAGGAAATTTTAAGCCAGCAAAATTTTATTGAAAGTAAGAATACAGAACTAGAGCGCAAAAACAAAGAGGTATCAGATAGTATACAAGCTGCTCAAGTGATTCAAAAAGCTATTTTGCCTTTTCGGGAAAGAATGGCAAAACACCTCAAAAACTTTTTTGTGCTATATCGCCCCAAAGATATTGTATCTGGAGACTTTTATTGGTTACACCAACGTGACAATAAGGTTTTTTTGGCAGTAGTAGATTGTACTGGACACGGGGTGCCAGGGGCTTTTATGTCGATGATTGGCTACATGATTTTGGACAAACTCGTAATTGTAGATCGTTTGAATGATCCCGCCGAAATACTGAATCGTTGCCATGCTTCGGTAATGAACGTGCTGGAAGGCAATGATAACTCAGGGGACTATGGAATGGATGTGGCTTTTCTGATGATGAAACGTATCAATGAACAGCAAACCAAGGCTACTTTTTCTGGTGCCAAACGCCCGTTGCTATATGTACCTGCTGGTACTAAGAGTATTCAGGAGATAAGCGGCAACAGGCGCTCGATTGGAGGGGTGCATAAATACAAATTTCATTTTAGCAACCACGAAGTCACTTTAGAAAATGGTAGTTTGATTTACCTCAGTACAGATGGGTTTTCTGACCAAAACAATACTGAGCGAAAAAAATATGGTAAACAACGGTTCAAAGAAATGCTCAAAAGCATCGCTAACCAACCCTTAACCAAGCAAAAAGAAGGTCTGGAACAGGCACTTGACGACCACATGTTTGGCACTGTACAACGTGACGATATTTTGTTAATTGGTTTTCGGGTATAACTCCCCGTTGTTTAGTCCTTGCCAAAGAACAAAAAGGAAGGTTATGAATAAAAAAAGGTTGTTACCCATTCAATGATAACAACCCTATGTATGCATTATATATGTTTTTTATTAACGTCTTTCTAAGCCTAACTCTTCGTCGGGAGCTCCTGAAAAAGGAGGGTAACGATCATTCATAAAACCAAAATACAAGTTAATTCGCATCACATACCTTAGTGTATCTACAGCGTACTTGTGACCACCTTCTGGGTACTCAGCCGAGATAAGTATGGTAAAAAATGCCAATAAAGAATAGAAGTACAAGACGATTATCCTGAAAATTAATACAAAATAATGGGGAATGAACATGAAAAACCCTAGAAAAAACTTCATTATAGCATCTCCTTGGCTTTGTTTGCCTGGATATTCTATCACCAACTCTACTGCTTCATCTTGGGCATTCATCCCGTGGGGTGGATTTCCATCTACTAGGTTTAGTAATCGCGCCTGCACTCTCAGTTGCCAGTTCATGAGCTTTACCTGATGCTCAAACATATGCTCTGGGTATACTCCAGTAAAGAGTACTGAAAATACACCGATTAAGCTATAAAAAGCGCCTATGATAGCTGGGATCAATGATAAAAAGAAGTAGGGAATACCAATGTACAACCAACCAAAAAAGGCTCTCAACAATAACTCTCCTCTGGAGTACTCTTGTTGGTGCTGAATGTATAATTTCATAATTGTTTTTAATTAATTGTTGTTAAGTTTTAGATATTTGATAAAATACAGAATAAATCAACTAATCACAAGCAAATTCTATTCAATAAACAAATAAAATTTCATAAAAAACTTCTCAACAACAAAACTTGTAGTACGCCCCCCTGTCAAACACACTAATCTTCCATTAGGCTAAACTTTACTCCTGCATTTTTCTCAAGGCGTTGCAGCAGGGCTTCGCCCATTGCGGTATGTGGGGTAAGTACGCCATAACTGGCAGGAAGCTCGTCTTTGGCTAAACATACTGCGCTTTCAGCCAGCATTTTAGAAGTAGATCCATAGCCAGGGTCACGGTCGCCGTGTACCAATACTTTGAGCACTTTTCCATCGGTAGATTCTCCCCGTAACACCATTTTATAATAGCCGTTTTCCCGTTGTTTTTCTGAAGGTCCTTTGCCCGGATCGGGTAAAAAAGGATTGATGAGTTTTTTTAGAAACGACGTTGGATCAAAAAGGGCGTTGGATACTACCGAAGTGAGTTGAGCCTTTGCCCAGCCAGTAATGCCTTCGCCCGTAAAAGTGGCTTCATCGTACCGAAAATCTTCTCCATAAGGAAAACCATTCAGGGCGTGGCTACGGCGTACTACTCTGGTGTTGATAGCTGCCATTACAAAAGGGGCAATCCAGGCTTTGAAATCATCATCATAAGTTGTTTCAGTAAGTTCGAGTTGATCGTTGCCTTGTTGTTGCCCTACTGGGTTGAGGCTATAAGGATTGTCAAGCACGGCTTGCACTTGCGGGTCTTTTTTTGCCTCTTCCATTACATTGTCAAGGCTTGCTACTGTTCCTCCACTCACACCACCACTTACCTCAGTGAGGCGTAGTTTTACCTCTTTGGCGTAAGCCTGCCATTGCTTCTGGGCTTGCTTTTGCAAAAAGTATACACCCATATCTGATGGAATCGAGTCTACCCCACAGCAATGTACAATCTTGGTTTGGTTTGCCTGTGCCTGGTCGTGGTGTTGGTCTATGGTGCGTCGCATCCATTGTATTTCTCCAGTCAAGTCGCAATAATGTACCCCATACGTTACACAAAGTTCTACCAGTAAGTCACCATATTTGGCATAAGGTCCCACAGTAGTGCATACTACTTTAGTTTGTTGCACCATAGCTTCCAGCGAGGCGCGGTCGTGGCTGTCGGCAATAATCATTGGAATGTTTTCATTGCCCAGTTCAGCGCGTATTTTTTTTAGCTTGGTTTCGTTTCGTCCGGCAATTGCCCAGGTAAGTGTTTGCCCAGTACCATATTGGCGTAGTAAGTATTGGGCTACCAACTGCCCAGTAAAACCAGTAGCGCCCCAAAGGACGATGTCATAAGCTTTATGCATATTGTTATTGTTTGAGGTTGTAAGGCAGTCATCGAGCCATACATTACAAGAATATGTTTAACAAAACAACTATTTAACTTTGTGCATGTTTCGCCTGTAACCCACTATTAATCACTCACCCGTAAACATCCGCTTTATTTATCATTGGTTGTCAGTATATTACATTATATTTAAATGCTTTTTTTATTAAAAAAAAGCTATAGGCACTAGCCCCAAATCCAACAACCAATTAATTGCTTTGATGCTTATAAATAACTGATGGTCAGCAAGTCATTTTGGCTCAAATTGTTGTGGAGTATTGTGTCTGACAAACCAGTAACTACCAAATGCTCTCATTGTGCAATCAAAATAAAGCATTGGCATACACAAACTGTTGTGCTGAAAAAGCCCCCACCTACTTTAACTTGTGGAGATAATATTTTTGCCTTCGGTTTTTTGCATAGTTTTTTTTCCTGATAATGCGTTTGCCGCTTTTTTCATGGTGGGCATACAAGCGTTTTCTACCTACATGATATAACAAGTGATAGCTCACTCCGCTGATTTGTTTCAATGTATAATTATGCACCCTTGATGTACTCAAATCTACCGGAGCGTCTTTTTTAGGCTCAACTTTGAGGTATACTTTGCCATCTTTCTGAACATAAGTACCCTGTAGGTGTTGGTGTTGCATGTCGCCAGCTACGTGGTGATCAAATGAGCCATTGGCGTGCAGTTTTACAGTAGTCATAAAAAAACCTCCCAAAGGAAAGTTTGAACGATACGTACCCACTATGTTTTGCGCTGATGCTTGCAAGGTTGATGCGGTGAATATGATGGTAAACACAAAATAGTTGATTATTTGCTGATGTTTCATTGAAATATGTTTTATACAAAAAAGTAAACCTAAGTTTGGTTCATTGCTTGAAAAGTAAAATAGTACTATATACAATAGTCCATAGCATTTAGTCCGTAGTCCATAGCGGATTCGAGTAAATGTTTACCCTATGAATCATTGTAAACCAATGGCGTATATTAAATTTGCTTACTTGCTTTATTTTTCAAAGGGTTTCAGCTTTACGTCTAAACACGTAATTAAATAGTTTTTAAACTTATAACCATTTGATAACCGACCAACGGGAGCTCACCGAAGGTAATCAGTAATCAACTTTGACTAAAATCACTGAGGAGTATTGATATACAAACTCAGACACAAATACTATATTACATTCGATTAGTGACAATGGCTTTACCCCTAAGTAAGTATGTCCCAAGACAAAATTAAATACACCTAATATGCAAGCATAACTATCATATTATGAGAGAGTTATCTTTACTTGTAGCTTATAGCTAACTGCACCGATATTCATCGGTATCTAAGGACTTGCTGCTACTTACTAAGTCACTTGTGTTGTACACAAAACTTTATGCTTGACCAAGCTTATCAATTTTATCTGAACTATTTCTACATTTTATATAACTATTGCAATCAACAAAATGTATCATGGATGATACATAAAATTTACCTTATCCTTTTATATTATTGATAACTCCCTGTCTATCTGGCTAATAAACTTGTTTTCTTGCTTTTTTATCGCTATTTTTATCTTTCTAAATTGTTATAGTAGATAAGTACTTATTAAACAATTTTCACCACCTCTTATAGGTGTTTTCGCCAAATTAGCACTCTTTATAGTAGTACTTACAAACAATAACATAACACTTTTACTTAAGAATTAGTTGCTACCCTTTAACAGTCCTAAACATACCCCATCATATGAAAAGAACGCTACTCAATTTACATTATCAAGGTAATACTTCTAACACTATAAAAAATGAACGAGCAAATCAAAAATCAAGTAAATGCTGTCAGAAAAGGACAGGCTTCGCGTAGAGCCAGCTCGGTAAAGGTAGAGGAACGTACCCCTACCCCACTGGAATATGCTAAGTTAAGAGACTCAGCAAGATGGGATAAAATGGACTTGAAGACCATCGAACAAGGGTTAAAAAATTCTATTTTCTCGGTATGTGCTACTTTTGAAAATGAAGTAATAGGTTGTGGCAGGGTAATAGGTGACGGCGCTTTGTACTTTTATATTCAAGATATTATTGTAGCACCTGCTTTTCAGAAAAAAGGCATTGGCGAATTTATTATGAACGAAATCATGAAATTCTTAGCCACTGTTGCCGACCAAAATGCTTTTGTTGGGCTTATGTCAGCAGAAGGGACCACAGGTTTTTATGAAAGATATGGATTCGAAGAACGTCCAGGCAATGAACCTGGGATGTTGAAGATATGGCGAAAAAAAACAGTATGATCACCCACAGAACGAATGATAAGTTGACCAACGCAAGGGCATAAAATCCCTTGCGTTGTTTGTGTTTGTTGTAATGTTTGTCATGCTACTCTTAGGAATGGTGTAAAAATAAAGTTCTATAGTTTAAGGAAATATTTTTTGGTCAGGCGAGGTCAAAAAACGCGGCATAGCCATAGCTATGGCAAGTTTTTTTAACGAAGCATGTCCAAAAAAGATGAGGTTAAGAATGTAAATTTATTTTGGCACCGTTCCTTAATGAGAGTGACCTTTATTTCACTCCTTCTCACCTCTCACCATCAACCACAGACCAAAACCTAGCTCACCTATCACTACTGCTGCCAACAGTACACCCGATACAATCGCAAGTATAGCGTTATTGCCCAGGCAAATTTTATTGAACGACTCAAGCAGGTACCCCAAACTACCCACCCACATTATATACCCTAACCAAGTTGGGTGTTTAGGCGATTTGATCACCAACCAACTCAAAAATAATAAGTGTAATCCAAAAAAGAAGCCCCAGATTAGAATACCCATTGCGTGTAGCCTAAAGGCTATTTGGGTATAACGGGCAAGTTCGACTGAAGTAAAAAGCTGGCTCAAGGCAGACGATGACACTACTAATAACGGGGCGAGGTATACCAGTAGGTTTACCCCCATTATAGCCACCATTAATATGCGGGCATAAGCAGCTGCAATAGCGGTGATTTTGCCTACCTGACAAAATATTTGATACAGCAATGCAGTCAATACCACTTCAAACAGCCCTATCAATATATCGGCGAATACGCCCCACTTAAATAGCATCAGGTGATTTTTTAAGTTTTGAAGGGTAATTGCTGCCTGTTCTGATACAATGACACTGGGTACATAGGCAATGCTAAATATACCCAGAGCGGCAATCATGATATATAGCCAGCCGGCGATTTTTCCTTGTTGTTTTGATGAGATATTTGCGAACATAAGGCGATAATTTTTAAATGCTTATATTTTGATTTGTACAAATCTATCGCATTGCCCTCCAACAAATGTTCGGGTTTTTGGCATAGAAGTTCCGATTTATAAATCCGAACTTCTTTGTGGCAAAATATGCCTACTCAAGCGCCTTTATCCACTGTTTGGGGGTAAGCCCGGTTTCTTTTTTAAAGTAAGTATTAAAGACCGTTTTTGAATTAAAGCCGCTTTCAAATGCTAGTCCGATAATGCTTAAGTGGGCATTTGACGGATTTTGTGCGAGCTGCTTAAATTGCTGAACCCGGTAAGAGTTGATCAATTGGTTGAAGTTTTCGCCCATTTTTTCGTTGATCAACCACGACAATTGATTGGCATGCATGCCCAAGGCTTTGGCAAGCAGTTTTAGTGATAGGTTGCTGTCAAGGTAAGGCTTTTCGTTGATAAGATACGCTCGAAGTTTTTGGGCATACTCTTCTACTTCGGCTTCGGCAATGAGCGGCTTTTTGGGTGGCTTATGAGCATTTTTGCCTGTTTTTACTGCATACATTTTCTTTCTGAACACCTCATACCTGGGATCAGTTTTTAGGTCATCTACCATTACATCTGAGTAATGCATGAGTAAAAAGGGGGATTTTTTTTCAAGTTCAGCACTTACCCAGGCAAATGCTTTGTCGGTTTGGTGGAGCACTGTATAGACAAACAAAAGAAAAGAGTTTTCACGAAATCCCACAGGTAGTTTAGCACGTTCTTCCAGGGTTTTCAACACCCGGTAAGCATTAGTTGTATCTTGCCGAAAGGCATAGCGCAATGCTTCTACTCCTAGTTTGTCGCCTTCTACCACTATGCCTGGGGGCAACCCATCAAAATAACCTTTTACCTCGTCTGCTCTGCCCAATTTTAGCAAACAATAACATTTGAGGGTATGAGCAGGTACATTGAATTGGTTGGCTTGCAGCGATTGGTTGAGTATATCAAGGGATTGGGCAAAATGACGTTGTTGGTATAAAAAAAAGGCGTGAAAAAAACGGGTTTCCTGCGAAAGTGGATCAAGCATAAGTAGCTGGTCAAGGTGTGCTTTTGCTTCAATATTGTTGCCCGCAATCAAATACAAAAAAGTCAAATGCTGGTTTGCTTCCGCATAATGAGGGTTCAATTTGTGTGCTTGTACAGCTGCCTGCACAGCCATGCTATAATTGCCTTGAGTAAAAAAAAGTAAGTTTGAACGTTGATAGTGGGCTTCGGGGAGTTGGTGATTGATGACAAGTGCCTGATTGATACAAGTTTCGGCACGTTGCCAGGCGGTGGTATGCTCCATTGCTCCGGTAGTAGCCAAAAAACCTAAAGCATCGGCAAGCCCCAATAATGATTCGGCGTGGTGGGTATCTAACTTTAAGGCTTGCTCAAAACAAGTCACGCTTTTTTGGGCATCTTCGGGGTTCCACTTGCGAAAATAAAATCGCCCCTTAAGGTACCATTCATACGCTTGGTAGCTTTGGGTTTGCGGATTAATCAATTGTGCCTGAATATCAAAATGACCTAAAAACTCCCTTGCTTTGTCAGCCACCAGTAGGCTAATCTCATCTTGAATATCAAAAATATGGTCTACCTTTCTGTCCCAGGTTTCCGACCATAAATGAATGTCTTCTGCTGCATCAATCAATTGTGCTGTGATACGCATTTTATCACCTGCCAACCGCACACTCCCTTCCAGTAGTAAGGCCACATTGAGCTGCTGTCCTATGTTGGTTACAGGAAGCTGTTTATTTTTAAAATAAAATGAAGAGGTGCGAGAGGTTACCCTAAGCCCTGGTATACGGGTAAGTGCATTGATGATTTCTTCGGTAATACCATCACTAAAAAACTCGTTTTCGTTGCTGGTGCTCAGATTGGCAAAGGGCAACACCGCAATAGATTTTGGTTTGGGCATATTGTTGTATTGAAAGTAGATCGATTACACGTACTTTGTTTAAATGCATTGCAAGGTACTAAATAAGGGCTCATCACATAATATATGTGCTTCATCCAAACAATTGGTTTCATTGAAGCAAGTTCATATTTTTACTTTATGAAATAATGCGGTAATTTTTTCCAGAGTTACCGCCAATTTATTAAGTTTCCTTACTTTTTGCTACCATTATCGCCCTCAGTTGGTGGTTTTAATAACTGACCAGCCTATTATAATAATGGGCAAAGTATAGTGGGTAGCAATCCACCATTCAATTTTTAATCAAGTAAACCTCTTATGTTCAACAGGATACCCACTCTGGAAGATATTCAGGATTGCGCTCAACGCATCCAATCTATTATTCATCATACCCCCGTGCTTACTTGTAGCAACCTGGATGAGGTGTCAGGGGCACAGCTTTTTTTTAAATGTGAAAATTTTCAAAAAATTGGGGCTTTTAAAATGCGTGGAGCAAGTAGCGCAGGCACTTTGCTTAATGATGAAGCCCGTCAGAAAGGGCTTGCGACACACTCGTCGGGCAACCACGGACAGGCTGTAGCGCTTACAGCAAAAATGCTGGGAGTGCCTGCGTATATTGTAATGCCCGAAAATGCTCCCTCGGTGAAAAAAAACGCAGTCAAAGGCTATGGAGCCCAAGTAATAGAGTGTGAGTCTACCGCAGCAGGCAGGCAAAATACTTTAGATAAGGTGGTAGCCAAAACCGGGGCTCATTTTATATCGCCCTATAACGATTACGGGGTCATTGCAGGGCAGGCTACTGCGGTAGTAGAGCTATTAGAAGAGGTGCAAGGTTTAGAAATTGTAATCACCCCACTAGGTGGTGGTGGTTTGATGGCAGGGGCTGCGTTGGCTTGTCATTATTTACAACCTTCGATAGAAGTAATAGGCGGTGAACCCAAAAATGCCGATGATGGATACCGTTCGTTTCGCTCAGGTAAAATAGAGCCTTTGGCCACCGAGGTAACCATTGCTGACGGCTTGCGTTCGCCTTTGGGAGACAAAACTTTTGGAATTATCAAAGAGCATGTAAACGATGTGGTCACGGTAACCGAAGAAGAAATTATACATGCTATGCGGTTGATTTGGGAACGAATGAAGCTTGTCATAGAACCTTCGTGTGCAGTGCCTTTTGCAGTAGTACTGCAGCAACCTGAACGTTTTAAGGATAAAAAAATCGGTATTATACTTACCGGAGGAAATGTAGACTTGACCAAGTTGCCTTTTTAGCGTTATGGTCATTGATTAACTGACCTTTCGCAGGTCAAAAATTTGTTTCATGTGAAAAAATACCACTCAGCAAAATACGCTTATAAAAGCAGTGACTCGAGTATCTGTGAGCCATTACTTCCCCGAATCAAGTTCGGGATCATGGATTTTCTACAGGTAAAAAAGTAATCAAAAAACCTCCGAATCAAGTTCGGAGTTCAAGCACCGCAGCTGTAGTTTGTTTCGCCTAAATCTGTTGCACTACGCCGAAACAGCTCAAACTCGCCTCCGGCTCAAACAGTGATCTGTTTTTACGGCTTCGTTTCACAGATTTTTAACGGCAACAAACTAAGGCTGAGTCCAGCTGACGCACTCATAAACCAACATTGTAATTCTTTTCAATTAAACAAAAAAAATCACTGCGAAAGGTCAGTGATTAATAAAAAGTCATCGCTTTCCGCAAAATCACCTGGATGTCATCTACGGGTAAGTCTTGGTTGGGTTGTATTCTCAGTATTTTGATGCGACTCCGCCCACCTTGTTCTAACAGCGGATGGGTAAACTCACTGCCTTTGGCGATGCCAATGTAGGGTTCTTTGGTTTGTTTGTCTATCCAGAAGTAACAAAACATTTTATTTTTGTAATAAAAAAATGGCATCCGATATTTCCAGGCATCGGCCATATTTTCGTCCAGTGACAAAATCAATTCGCGCAAAGCGAGCAAACAACTTTTGTTGGGTTCGGGTTGGTTGAGGTAAAAATTTTCTAAATCGTTGAGCATGTGACAGTCATTTGATAAAAAAGACATATCACTCTGCCAATGATGAGGCAAAGCGATATGATACAATAATTGATTTTAATCTACTGCAATCAATATATCTACTTCGGCACTGTCAGGGTTTTGCGCCTTTTCGCCGTATATCTCAAAATCGGCAGTATACGCCCGAGGCAAGTCCATTCCCCATATTTTGTTCCACTCTTGCCCTACTACCCCTTGGTTAAGGTTGCCCTGCGCAACAAAACGCTGGTATTGCCCGCCGGCAAACACTTTTCCAGTCATTCCTTCAGGAATATGATCAAGCGTGTTCACCTTGCAGCCCAACAGCGTGGTATAAGGCTGGGTATAATCACCTTCATACTCGGTATAAATAGAATATACCTCGTTGTTTACCTTATTGGGTATTTTATTCAATAGTTGCTCAGTAATAAATCGTTGCCAAAGCGTACCTATATCTTGCAGTCCTTGTCCATTTTTATTAGAAGTTCTTACAGTAATACCTATTACTTTGAACGGTTCTATTTTCATTTTTTCCATTGGTTTTCCAAGTGTTTTGTTATCAGATATGGCAAAGGTATGGGCGGGAGATGACAAGGGTATGTCAGGGGTGGTCAAATATTTTTGCCGGCATTGTTCAAAGTATTCGGGTAAAGTCATCTGGTGGGGTTCAAAGCATTCAGCAAGCACTTTTAACTTTTGAATATGGTCAAGCCTAAAAGATCGAAAGGCATTGCGTAAGCGGCAAAAAGCAATCAACAACCAGTTGCCTTGGGTACTGTATACAGCAAATGGTTCTATTACTCGCTGACTGGTGTCATTTTGTATCGAGCAATAGTGTAGCTCTACCAAAGTAAACTGGGTAATGGCAGTTTGCAAAACCACCAAATACTGGCTTCTTTGATCCAGGTAATTATTGTCTCGAATGTGAATTCGTTGGGCAAGCAACTCTGTTTTTTCCTTTTGTGACTGCTGTAATACCGATTTTATTTTGGTAATCGCGCTTTGATAATGTGATGTCAAAGAATGGTCTTGCCTGGCAATCAATTGTTCTACTGTAATCAGGGCGTTGGCTTCTGCCTGAGTAAACATGATTGGTGGCAGATTATACCCTTGTACCAACGAGTAGCCTTTCCCTTCTTCTGTCACAATGGGCACTCCCGATTGTTCCAGTGTTCTAATGTCACGGTATACCGTTCGAATACTTACCTGGTGTTTTTCGGCTATTTCGCGGGCAGTCAATATTTGTTGGGATTGTAGTTGAGTCAAGATAGCCGTTAAGCGAGCCAGGCGGGGTTTAGATTCATTGTTCATGGGCATCACATTGTTTACAAACCAAATTTACATAAAATCCCGTGGAAGCGTTCTATTATTTTCGTTCATTAACTTTTGCTCCGCGAATCTCTGAAAAGCTCGTATTATTCATAACTTTACGGTCAATTTATCAGAAAAAGAACAGTTTACTACAATCGCTTCATGGGATTTATTGATTTTTTAGGTTTCTTTTTGGCAGTACTCGTAGGGTTTACAATGGGATTGTTTGGAGGGGGAGGTTCTATCTTAACGGTTCCTATACTTGTGTATTTATTCAAAATAACTCCTTCGCTTGCTACCGCTTACTCATTATTTGTGGTAGGTATTGCGGCACTCAACGGGGTCATATCGTATGCCCGACAAAAGCTGGTAAGTATAAAAGCAGCTGTTGCCTTTGGGGTGCCTTCTTTGTTTACTGTATTTTTGGCAAGGGGTTTTATACTCCCTGCTCTGCCTCAAATCTTGCTCCACACCTCTTATTTTACACTTACCAAGGAGATGGGACTGATGATGTTTTTCTCTATTGTGATGTTGCTTGCCTCGGTATCTATGATTAAAGGCAGAAAAGCTCCCGCTACTGCTGATACTGAAAAACCCTGGAACTACCCCCGTATTATACTACAAAGTAGTTTTGTAGGGCTCATTATTGGCATTGTAGGGGCAGGAGGAGGCTTTTTGTTTGTGCCAGCCCTTATGTTTTTTACCGGACTCAATGTCAAAGAAGCTATAGGCACCTCTTTGTTCATTATTACCTTTAATTCGCTCATAGGTTTTACGGGCGATTTGATGGAACAAAGTATTGAGTGGGGGTTCTTATCATTGTTTTCCGGATTGGCGATTGGGGGTATTTATCTGGGCATTTACATTAGTCAATTTGTTTCGCCAGCCAAGCTCAAGGTAAGCTTTGGTTGGTTTGTATTGTTAATGGGGATGTTTATTTTGTTGAAAGAGAGTTTTTTTTAACGCAACCTTAGGAACGGTGTCAAAATAAATACGTATTCTTAACCTCCTCTTTTTTGGACATGCTTCGTTAAACAAACTTGCCATAGCTATGGCTATGCCGCGTTTTTTGGCCTCGCCTGACCAAAAAATATTTCCTTAAACTATAGAACTTTATTTTTGCATCGATCCTTAGGCTTAGAGCTTGTTTAAAAATCATTAATTAGGTTCCCGAATCAAGTTCGGCTCGCAGCTCCGAGCTTGTTCTCGGAGGACTGTGAGCTTTTACGTGCCTTTCCTGATTATATATTGTCAAATTTAGCCGTTGGCAGAGCCCCGAAACAAGTTCGGGATTTATAAACTCGGCACAGCAAAGCTGTAGCCATCGGTTATCAGCAATAGCGCTGCCCCGAATCAAGTTCGGGATTCCAGAACTATTACTTCAAAATTTGACGCATCTAATCTGAAAACTCATCATAAAATCTCCTATAAACGACCGCTTTAAACAAGCTCTTATGTTGCCTGTAGCTAATAGCTTGAGATGTTACACCCAGTCAACTAAAAAAGCCCTTGCATCTGATGACACAAGGGCTCGATTGACAATAAATTTATACAATTTAATCTCTTTTACGCATTCGAATATTTGCTCTGCTTTCTTCCCCCTGCAATAGCCTTACAATGTTTTTTTGATGGGTAAGTGCTACGATGGTAAACATCAAAAACCCAAATACAATAACGATGGGGTCTTCGGGGCGAAAACGTGGACTTAATAGCAACAATGGAAATGACAACGTGGCTAATAAAGAACCTAACGAAACATAGCGGAAAGCAAATAATACTATTAAAAATACACCTACACATAACAAGGTAGCTGTATGGTGCACAGCCAGCATCATGCCTAACAACGTTGCCACACCTTTACCGCCTTTAAAATTAGCGAATACAGGAAAGATGTGTCCCACAATGGCAAGACTACCAAAAATGAGTTTGTAAAAAATCATTTTATATATCCAGAACTCATCATAAGGGGCAATCATCCCTGAGAAATCAAGTACCCAGGCAAGCGATGTAGCTGTAAATCCTTTGAGTATATCTATACTCATGACAAACATACCAGCTTTTTTACCCAATACTCTAAAGGTATTGGTAGCTCCCGCATTACCACTTCCATGTTCTCTGATGTCCATTCCATACCTGTATTTTGAGAACCAAACAGCAGTAGGAATAGAGCCAAGTAAATAAGCTAATATAGATGTACAAATGATTAATAATATGCCCATATTTTAACGTTAATTCAGTATTAATTTAGAGTTAATAAATAACTACTCAAGCACACAAAATTAATATAACCATTGAGATTATTCAAAGATTTATAGTGTTTAACGTATTTTTAGTCTCAAATAGTTGATCAAATATATAGTTAATTTAACACTATTTTATGGCATACATCAGCTGTGAATGCTTAAGTTGCCTGTTTATATATATAGCAAAAAAAAATGGTAATTCATTGTATTTCTATTGAAAACCCCCTCTCAATAGGTGTTGAAAATTATTTTTTTTCTCTTAAATGAAAAAAATCAGTGCCCAAAATGAGCACTGACTTTAGAGAGCAAACAAGAAATAACCTACCCATTTTGTAGCTACTCTTTTGCCCCGATACTTTGTTACTTTTAGCCTTTGGCAGAGCCCCGAAATAAGTTCGGTTCACAACCCCGAACTTGATTCGGGGGATTTATAAACTCGGCACAGCAAAACTGTAGCCTCGGTTTGCAGCTGTAGGGCTGCTATGACTTTAAAAAGTGCCGCGTCTCAGAATAAAATAGTTAACAAAGAACAGGTATACTATTTTTTAATTGCTCCCTCACTAAAAAAACAATTGTTTTATTTCACTAAAAACCGTCGTTCTTTTTTTTCTTCTTTTTCTTGTTGTCGCTTTTCTTTTTGTCGTCTCCCTTTTTCTTGTCGTCGATTTTCTTTTTGTCATCCCCCTTCTTCTTGTCGTCACTTTTCTTTTTATCGTCTCCCTTCTTCTTGTCGTCACTTTTCTTTTTATCGTCTCCCTTTTTCTTGTCGTCGCTTTTCTTTTTATCGTCTCCCTTTTTCTTGTCGTCGCTTTTCTTTTTATCGTCTCCCTTTTTCTTGTCGTCGTCTTTCTTCTCTTCTTTCTTCACCTCTTCACTTTGGTTGATAGACTGCCCATACACTTCTTGAAACTTCTGAAGAAATCCTTCTTTTTGGTCAATTTCAGCCAGCTCCATTCCAAACTTACCTTTACCACCGGGTTTGGCACGAGCTTCTATTTCGGCGTTGAAAGCCTCGTCTGACGACAACAACATCAACTGATCTTGGTCAAGGTCAATAAAGTACCAAACACTAGGACTCACCTGCAAATATATAGAGAAAGCATCACCGTTAGGGTTCTTTCTTATTTCAAAAAATCCATCGACCTCGGTGTTAAACTCTTTATCCAAGATGCTCATGAGTCCTATTTTGCCATGACTATGGAACGTGTGATATTCCTTAGACCACTTAAGGGGTACTTCAGATAAAACAATCGGCTTTTGTAAGGTTTTAGATATTTGAGAAAACGGTAATGGTTCCGAAACCTTGGCAGCTTTTGACAAATAATGCTTAATATCTTTATCACCTACCAGCTCTGCTACCCTATAAAATAAAGTATCACTTTGATTCAGCCCCCTGCGATTTATTTCTTTGACAGTTTCTACATTTTTTGCCATTGCTGCCATTGCTTTGGGCGGAATAGGCAAGTCTACTGTGGTAAACATATCAAGGCGGAAAGTGCTATCTCGCATATCTATATGGGCCGCTCCCGAACTGTTAAGATATTTACTATTATGCTTGTCCATAATACCAAATTTCCCTTCCATATAAACGGTTGACTTGGAGTCATCAAAAATCAGGGTATTACCCGCAAAACTCTTCCGTTCTGTTTTTTCTTTGGGTTCAATCTTAAATTCGTTAATTGCCGGATTATACGACAAATTACCAAACGCCAAAAACACCTCAATGTCATCTTTGTGTAAGGATGGTGACAAAAATGTAGTATATAAATCATCGCCATCATGTGTAAAGTGCAACCCTGAGGTAAGGTATACCCCTTTGCCCACTTTAATTCTTTTCTTAATATCCAAGACCACCGAATCTCCCTTATCACTCTTATAAGGCAGCCAGTTATCTAAGTCCCGCCTACTCTTCAGGTCTAGTTTAATAAACCCATCCAACTCCAGCGGTTTTCGGTCGGCATACATTTTCACGTTTCCTTTATAAAGTATCCGGGTAGTGAGGTAAAACTTATCATCTTCTGTTACCTTTCCTTGCGAAATAGTATGCTTAGGCACAATTTGTCCTTTCTTTCGCCTTTGCTCTGCCAATTTTTTTTCGGCGGGGTTTACCCCTTTAATTTCATCTGCATCAGTCAATTTAAACTCATCAAACTTAATGTTAAATGTATCCTTAATTACATTGATAAACTGATAAGTTGCCTGTCCTGCAAACTCCATCCTTGATCTAATATTGATTTCTCCGTCAAACAATCGGTGATAACCATTCAAGGTATCAATCACCAAACGAGCCTCTTTGAGCGTCTGCATTTCAGCATTTTTCAATACAGTAGCTTTTCCTTCGTTGGGGTATATTTTTGCATCGGCAGACACAATATAAGGAATGCCATCTAACTGCATACTTAGGTTTTTAATGTCATAAAAAGCATTGGTAGCATTAAAAGTTAAATCGCGCTCATCGTTGATTTCACCCCCACCAAATATAGTAGAGGTAAAAGTAGAGGTCGAGTCACCTTTCATAGCAATCGTCTCGTCTTTCAACGACCATAAAGCTTCTTTAATAGAGGTTTTGTACTGGGCGTAAGGGAACACAAACGGGTAGTAGTCTTCTATGTCAGCGTATTCAGGATAGGGCTTAATCACCGCTTCTCCCTTCATCAAATCAAAGTCTACATCCACAAAGTTACCCTGTAGCAAGGCAGGACTGTCGGTATAAAAACTCGCGTTATACTCAAAGGGATCTCGCTGCTCCGAGTTAATCTCTATATTGTTCTTATACCCTTTAAAACTGTTGATATTAAACTTAAAAGGTTCTTCAAATGATATAATCCTGAAGTCTCGCCTAATGGCTTCTCCTGCGGCATACAGGCCACTGCTTTTTACAATGATGTCTCCTCGCAAGGCAATGGCATCGTTGTTATCGTATACCTTAAAGAGTTTTTCCCTGTATTTTTGTTTAAAATCTTTTTTACTTAAAATCTCTCCAGCTTTTTCAAGTTCACGACTGTTGTTAAACACCATACTATCGGCAGTAACTACCCAGTTGAGCTGGGCGGTTTTCCCTTGAGCATTGGCAAACTCGGCACCGTTCATTTTTCCTTTACCCACTGTAAAATTAGAGTTTTCGGACGTGGTGGAGTCGGGCATAAAAAAGAATTCGGGCGAACTGACCGTAGTCGTAAGGTATTTAATCACTCCCCCTCCGTACAAACCTTCGGCAGTCATGGTCAGGTCGCTGTTAAACTTGATATGTACATTTTTCACCTTGTCGTGTTCGGGGTACAACGGGTAGCCTCCGGGGGGTGGTTTGTGCCTAAACCCAAGTTTTTTATCTGGTAGCGGAATCATCTGCTCTTTAATATCAGGAAACATTTTGGATTTAAACACCCCTTTAAAAGAAGGGACTTTGCTAGTCAAACTATCCATCTCCAGTGGTTTGTCTATTTCAAACACTGTGGTACTATCATAGGCAAAGTTTTTACGATAATCGGTTCTAAAATATACAACACCACCCTCAGGAATACTTAATTGCGGAAATTGCTCATAGGTTTTTCCTTCGTTCATTCCTTCAAATATTTTCCCTTTCTTTCTTCCTGACTTGTTTTTAGCGTCATTGATTTGCATCGTTCCTGCTCCAAAACGAATTTCAGAACCATATTCACTCTCTTCTTTACTGATGGTGTCTTTCAATACAAACAATACACTATCTATGCGCGGCATTTCCAGGGTAAAGGTTTCGTATAAAAAGAAAAATTCCTTGCCAATAAACCTAAAGTTACCTACCGTAATTTCGCCGTGTTCCATTTGTACAGCGCGGTTGGCATATACTTTTACCTGTTTGTTATAAGGTTTAATGTTTACATTGAGGGAGTCACTTACAGGAAATGTTTCAATACCCCTGATAAGCATTTCACGGTTGGTTCGGTGCAAGCTCGCGTTGGGAATACGCTCTGCATTGCGTGATACTTTTACTGTATAAGAGGTGTCTTTCTTGTTGATACGTATTTCGCGACTATTGCTAGTATCTTTAGTGTCCATCAAAGACACAATAAACATGTTGTCGTGGTCATACTGTACATAGTTGGTCGAGTCTCTGGCATTGTTATGCCCTTTTTTTATTCGGTCTACCGATTTCAAAAATGCATCGGTAGTAGTATTGTGTTGAATACGATACCCCAGTACTATTTTTCCGGTGACGTCATTATAGTTAATGTACCCCTTTTCGTGCAGAAAATTAGCCACTGCCTTCATTGTACCTTCGCTGCGCCCCGAATACTCAGTAATATCTTTGATATAAAAATACTTAATTTCGTTGCCATCTTCATCGGTGGCTACTTGAGCATTTCGCTTGGCGTAAGCCGTAAAAAGTTTTAGTGGATGAAAAGGGAAAGTTCCAATCATACGGGTGTAACGCTCTTGGTTGTGAAAGTCGAACGACTCAAATGATGCAGGACGAATGCCTTGCCCACCCAACATATAAAAATCCATCGTGTCTTTTTCTACATCAAACTGCATAATGTCAGCATGGATAAAAAAGCGATGGTGATTGTTAAGGAAAGGTACGTGTCGATGACTACGGTCACGTATAAAGTCGATTTGATGCTTTTCTTTAGAATAGCGTACACCCAACTTGGGGTGATACAAAGAGTCTAGCCCCAAATACATAGATAATACTGCCTGGCGTGCTCTCAGCGTAGACAGTGAGTCAGCTCCCAGGTTTTTCCGGTAAATGCTTTTGTCTTTGACTGCACCATCGTGAAAAATTTGAAATTTTTTGGCAAGTGCCAAAAAACTCACTTCTTCTTCGTCACTGTCAGGAATTTTCTTTTTGCCCCAAAAACGAGCCAAATCTCCGTTACGTGCCGCCGAACTATATACCCGGTTGCCTATCAAAGTAAAAGCCCCCTTTACGGCAAGGTCTCCTCCTATGTTGGGCATCGTAATGTCGTTTTTGGTAGAAATAAATCGGGGGAAGTTGGCTACATAATTATTGCGGCGACGCTGACTTTGAAACTCAAAATCTCCTTTGAGGGGCGTTTTGAATAATGATAAGTAGTAAAAAGAAACATCACGACTTTTGAGTATAGGGCGGGCTACGTTCATGTTATAATACCCTAGCTTACAGTATACTTTCGTAGGATCAAGATTGAGGCTTTCCCAGTCAAAAGTGCCCCCGTTACCCAAAAACCTGCTTTTAGTAATCATAAACGCCCCATCGGTTTTTCTAACTGCCAGTGAGTCAAAAGGGGTTTTAAAGACTAGATTGATGTTGGTAAGCTCAATGATTGCTCCTTTGATGTATGCAGGGTCGGTATCGGCGCTTGATACATCCATGTATTTTTTTGTAATGGCCTCGCTTTGGGTATCGTTGGCAACAAACGAGATAGAAAACTTACCATCCATGCCAAGCAACGAGTTGAACCTGGTGCCATATAACGTGTATACGCCTTGTTTTTGGTAAATAAAAAAAGTATGCAGGTTTTTGAAATATACCGATATTTCGCGGGTTCCAAGCTTTGATACCACTTTTTCGGTAACCTCCAGTATGTCATCAAGCGATGAAGCAATATGGTGGGTGGTAATGCCATTAGCCAGCATTCCATAAAATTTGGTGTATTCACGGTTCATCATAAACCGCTTTCTTGCCATTTTTTTAGAAATCGCAATAATTTTTTGTTTTTGCGAGGCAGTAAGTTTGGCACCTGCCATAGCAGCTGTACCATTCCAGATAGAACTAAATGCCTCACCTACTCTTTTAGAATATTCGGCTTTGGCTTTTTTGAGCTCTTTTGCCACAAAGCCTATAAACTTTTCTTCTTCTTTCGGGAATTTATACCGTTGGGCTTTAGATATAAACGAAATACCCAACAAAAACACGACAAGCAGTGATGTTTGTAATAATTTCATTCGTATAAAAGTTTCAGTGGTGGAATGGAACTTATCTCTACAGTATTACCCGTTTTCTGGTTGTAAGTCAGGCAATGAATAATAACTGAACAGGGTTTCATTGTGTGATTGGCGCTTGTTTAGAGCTTATCATCCAAGCTTTCGCCTTTAGGGACAGGCTCTAAACAAGTGCTTACAAATCAACTGATATGTTTCTTAAAAATAATAGAAGACCAACTATCTTTGGTTTTATAGTTAATAGCTTCCAAGTTGTATTTACGAGCTGTATTCTCCATCAGTTTTACATCTGCCTCATAAAAGCCACTTACTACCAAAAAACCTTTGTCAGTCAGGTGTTGGTGATAGTAGGGCATATCATGTACCAATACATTTCGGTTGATATTTGCCAGTATGATGTCATACTTTTCTTTTAAGTTGGCAGTGTCTACTGTGCCTTTTTGCAATTTAATTTTTTGACAATGGTTTAACCCTACATTCTCGATGCTGTTTTCGACCGACCAATCGTCAATATCTACTGCATCTATAGTAGTCGCCCCAAGTTTTTCTGCCATAATAGCCAATATACCCGTGCCACACCCCATGTCTAATACTTGCTTCTGCTGAAAGTCCATAGTCAGCTGATGCTCTATCATAAGGGTAGTAGTGGCATGGTGCCCCGTACCAAACGACATTTTGGGGTTGATAATGATCTCGTAAGGGAATTTTTTATCTATTTGATGAAAGGTGGTGCGTATGATGCACTGATCGTTCACCATGACCGGATCGTAGTTTTTTTCCCAGGTTTCGTTCCAGTTTTGCTTTTCTAACGTTGTAGAATTATAGTTCATTTTAAACAACTCCTGGTATTTCTGCCCTAGCTCTTCCAAAGCAGTAGTATCAAATAAATTGACTGGGACATAAGCATCCACTCCTTTGTCTGTTTCTACAAAACCCTCATAATGAAGATCGACAAGCTCGGCAACCAAAATATCTACATATTCTGGCAACACGTTTATTTTTAACTCTATATATTCCAATGTAAACGTTTTTTAAAGTGGCAATAAGCCTTGCTTATTATTTAATATAGACAAAATTAGCCAGAATCTTCATTTAAAAAGACATTTAACCGATGTTTTGGTTGCAAGCCTCAGCAAATACCCCGCTCTTTTATCTCAAAATGAATATTATCGTTGCTTTTGCCCAGCTTAACCGTTAAAACGCCACGTTTATCTAAAAATTGACACTCTGCCTGCTCAAAGTAGTATATACATACATAACAATTGATTAAAAGGAAAGTGGTTTTTTAATATTCTTCAATTGTGCCAAACACTAAATTCAGCTTTTAGTAATAAAAATGGATATAGGCAAGCATATAATTTTGACAGTTGATTTTTGTAAGAAATGATGGATTTTTTATCAAAAAATATAGGGAATGTTTAGTGTTTTAAGACTTTGGCAGGTGGCACAATTGTACTGACAAAACGGGGTGAAATTCACCCCGTTTTTTTTATGCCTTTTGGTGAAAACCAAGCTACATAAGTAGTTGCAAGCGATTAGTTTCAAGCGACAAGCAACCGCAAGTTGCTAGTACACCAGCTCCTAAATTTGTAAAGTCTATTTTGTGTTTTTTGCCCCCTGATTTCACTTCAAAAATATCACGTAGCTTTGGCTATGCTCAATTTTTAAAATTCATCAGAAAACAAAACACACTTAAATACTCTATTTACCTATTTAAGAGCAAGTGTACTAGTAATCAAAACTCTGCGTAAACTCATTATGCAAAACACGTATACCACTAATAACCAACCATTTACAACTCTTTTATTGAAAAAAAACTCCATTCATACCCCCTTTGATTGTATCCATACAAGAATTAAACAACTATATTCTTGTGATGAACACATTCAAAAAACACAGTCAAACTTTATTATTTTGTGGGTTATTGTTGGGCATTGCTGCTTGCCAGTCGTCTAAGACCAAAGTTAGGAGACAATACGGCATATTACATATTCTTGAATTTGATATTTATAATGCAAATAGGTCAAGTGATCAGGCATTAGAGGCACTGAAAAGAGATGTAAAGAAAAATGGTGGTTCGCGTGAAGGAATAGAGAGAATAAAAAGGGCTGAATTGCTCAAAAAGAAAACGACACAAATTGTAGACTATATAAACAAAACCAAACAACACTTGGTGAACAACGCAGGGCAAGGGCTTGATCCTAAGACTCATTATCCCAAAGATCCTCTCAATACTGGCTCTACCCAACGCTTGATGCGCCAAAAAGCAGATACCCTTGCCAGCAAGCTTGACACCCACGTTGTATGGTTGTCTAAGGAGTTTATAGACCTTGATTTGCCCAAGTTTGAGCCTTTGACAAAAGTATATCAAAAACTAAGTTTTTATCAAGCCTTTTTTGCTCATGCCCACCTTGGCGAAGTTCTGAGCACACTCACTACTTTTCAGGCAACAGTATTGTGTTATCAATCGGAGGTATTGAAAAAACTGGGGGCTGGTGATTTATCAAGCGATTTGAAATTTGACAGAAGAGCAGCCTTCAGAAATGCTTTCCCGGAGGGCGAACGGTATGCTACCATTTATGAAAATCAATTTTACCAAGCCGGACAAAACCCATTGTCGACCTTTTCGATAGATGTAGACAATGCGTCTTATAGTAATGTACGCCGTTTTGTGAATGATGGACAACCACTCCCAAAAAATGTAGTAAGGGTAGAAGAAATGATCAATTATTTTGACTATGACTATCCTCAGCCTACACCTACTAAGGGTAAAGATAACAAACTACAGACGCATCCTTTTTCGGTAAACACTGAGTATGGCACTTGTCCGTGGAATCCCCGCCACAAACTATTGCACATTG
The DNA here is from genome assembly GCF_947493425.1 of uncultured Microscilla sp. GTDB lineage: Bacteria > Bacteroidota > Bacteroidia > Cytophagales > Microscillaceae > Microscilla. The sequence goes on from NZ_CANLRP010000031.1 coordinate 62,523, forward strand.
GCTTGCAGGGCGAAAGTTTACAAATTAAAAATACCCCTCCTGCCAACCTGGTATTTTTGGTAGATGCCTCAGGGTCTATGGACAGTGAAGATAAACTGCCTTTGCTTAAGCGTTCGTTCAAAGTGTTGCTTAAGCAATTGACCGACAGTCGTACTAAAATAGCTATAGTGGCGTATGCAGGGGCTTCGGGCTTGGTATTGCCTGCTACTTCAATATCACACAGAGAGAAGATTCTGACAGCATTAGAAAACATAGAAAGCGGAGGGTCTACAGCAGGAGGCGAAGGTATAGAGCTTGCCTACAAAATCGCCCAACAAGCGTTTATAAAGGGTGGCAACAATCGGGTAATATTAGCCACCGATGGGGATTTTAATGTGGGGCTAAGCAGCGATGAGGAATTGGTGCAGCTCATTAGTAAAAAGCGTCAATCGGGCGTTTACCTTACTTGTTTGGGCTTTGGTACAGGCAACCTCAACGACTCGATGATGGAAAAGCTGACCAATGCAGGTAATGGCAATTATTACTACATAGATGGCATAGCCGAAGCCAATAAAGTACTTGCCAAGAATCTCAACAGCACTTTGTATACCATTGCCAAGGATGTAAAGATTCAATTAGAGTTTAATCCGGCACACGTCAAGTCTTACCGCTTAGTGGGCTACGAAAACCGAGTATTGAAGAATAGCGATTTTAAAAACGACAAAGTAGATGCGGGCGAGCTGGGCGTAGGGCATACCGTAACGGCTTTGTATGAGATAGTGCCTGCCCACCGTACCCAGCCTACGCTTGATGACGAAATACCGCTTAAATACCAAACAAGCCAAATAGATACTTACGTTTCGCCCAAATGGGAATCAGAAAATGAAACTTGTTCAAGTCCTAAATAGGCACTTGGGCTTATTTTT
>NZ_CANLRP010000032.1 GCF_947493425.1 uncultured Microscilla sp.
ATGTGAGTGTAAATCCATTGCACAAATATCGTAATTTTAAAAACAATTGTAAACCAGCCCATAGTGCGTTTAGTCTGTTGACAAACCCACTGTACTTTGCCTGGATAAAAAACTGTGCTGCTATAAATCATTGTTTTTGGTAAGCGCTTGTTAGTATAGTTTTAGCCCCCTAAACTTACCGTATGCCCTTTTTGCGGGTCAACCTGGCCGCTCAACATTTCTTGATACAACTGTTCCAGTGCCTGGCTCCCCTGGTGTTTATCTATAGCTACAGCAGGCTGTACCTCAGTGGTAAACTGATGCCATACTTTAGCTACTCGTTTTTTTAGTTCATTGAGTCCCCAGTCTTTCACTCGCTTTTGCATTTGCGTAGGTGCAAAAAAGAAATCACCAGGTTGAGGAAGGGTTTGTGTTCCTTGCAAATGTTGCCAATCGGTAAGTCCTACCAAACAATTGTATACAAGTTGCTGCTGCAAATGAGTTTGCAATCGGTATTGTGTTTGGTGGTTGCCCGTAAAGTCAACTATTACATGCTTTTGTTGTGCATCAAGTGTAGTTATCTGGTCATAAGTGAGTACCTGATCATACCAACTTAGTTGTTGTACAAAATCAGTGTTTTTAGCCGAAGTGAGCCCTATAATATTGATAGAGAGATTTTCTTGTTTTTTGCGCAAAGCAAGTAAAAATGCCAATGCCTGGGCTGTCTTGCTCGATGCACTGGTTAATACAATATGAGTTGCCCCAAAAAATGCCTGATCAGCCACCAAATCGTCTATCAAAAAAGAGGTTTGAAACAAAGGGGCATACAAACTATGCAGGGCTTCTTTTTGTGGGTGGTACAACAAATCCTGGGTTACATTGACATAACCGTTGTATACTGGAGCCAACCCTTGGCGGTGAGGCGACACATCTATAAAGCCATGCGATGCCGCCTTGCCTGCACTTACCAACAAGTGCGACGACATGGGGTAATATCCATAAAAGCGTTGTCCGGGGAGTATATCGGGGTGGTTAGACACGGCTACGTTGGCAAAGCCCCATACTGGAATAATTCCGTGCCCTTCTTGAGTAGGGAAAAAGTTCCAGTAACCCATCTTATCTCCCACTATTGCATACGTAATATTATTGGAGGTAAACGCAAACTGGTCTATTTTAAATAATACCTGGTGAGGTTGTAAGTTTTCAGAGTAACTGGTTTCCACGATTTTTCCTGCATTGAGGTTGTTTAGTTCAACCACAAAATTTTTAGCTTTGATTGGTGGCATATATTTGTTAGAATAAAAGGGTTTAAAACCTTAAATATATCAATCCGAATTTGTTCGACCATAGCATCAGATGAAAAAATTTTTTACCGTTATCAAAGCCTCCCAGACAGTTTCTTTAGGCACTTGTTTTTATTGGCTGGGCTTTGGTTTTATTTTTCAGGCGATTATTCTAATTTTGATTATTGTTTGATAATTACTAAGCAAAAGTGCAATAACCCTCAACAAAAACCAGGAATGATAGTTTTATGAACAGTTGATTACCCTGGATAGTTTGTTAAAAATGTACAGGTTGCTGTAGCAATAGTTCAAAAATAACTGCTATACATCCAATTAGAAAGGTAGAAAGCCTTGCCTGTTTTGAGAGTTTGGTAATTATTGATTAAATAGTAACAACCAAGCTGTATGTGACACAATTTCTAAATAAAAAATAGAAGTAACCAACACAAACTTTTACAAAATGATAAACAAAGTAGTAGATAACGCTGAGGTGGCAGTAGCCGACATTCCTAACAATGCTACCCTTATGTTGGGGGGCTTTGGGTTGTGTGGTATTCCCGAAAACTGCATTAGTGCATTGGTGGCAAAAAAGACCGCAGGGCTTACCTGTATTTCTAACAATGCCGGAGTAGATGACTTTGGTATTGGCTTGATGCTCCAGCAACGCCAGGTGAAAAAAATGATCTCTTCTTATGTAGGCGAAAACAAAGAGTTTGAGCGACAGTTATTGTCGGGCGAGCTTGAAGTAGAGCTTACCCCACAGGGCACCCTTGCCGAGCGTATTCGTGCCGGTGGAGCTGGTATCCCTGCCTTTTTTACTCCAGCAGGTTATGGCACCGAGGTAGCAGAAGGCAAAGAAACCCGTGAGTTTGACGGAAAAATGTACCTAATGGAAAACTGGTTAATTGCCGACTTTGCTTTGGTAAAAGCCTGGAAGGGAGACACTGCCGGCAACCTTGTTTTTAAAGGTACCGCCCGTAACTTTAACCCAATGATGGCAGCAGCAGGTAAAATCACCATTGCCGAAGTAGAAGAGTTAGTTCCTGCCGGAGAGCTTGATCCTAATGCTATCCACACACCAGGAGTATTTGTTCAGCGTATTTTCCAGGGCACTGGCTACGAAAAGCGCATTGAGCAAAGAACAGTTTCTTCTAACTAATTGTTACATGGTTGAATTGCTAAATTGTTATTTAAGTAATATTTTACTAGTATCTAAAACCATTTAGCAATACAGCAATTTTTTTAATTGACAAAAAATATTGATTATGGCTTTAGATAAAAACGGCATAGCTCAGCGTATTGCCAAAGAGTTAAAAGATGGTTATTATGTAAACTTGGGCATAGGTATCCCCACTTTGGTGGCAAACTATATTCCTGAAGGCATGGATGTAGTGCTACAGTCTGAGAACGGATTGTTAGGTATTGGTCCTTTTCCTACCGAAGAAAACGTAGACGCTGATCTGATCAATGCGGGTAAGCAAACTATTTCGATGGTAGATGGCTCTGTATTGTTTAGCTCTGCCGATAGCTTTGGTATGATTAGAGGAGGACACATTGACCTGACTATTTTGGGGGCAATGGAAGTATCAGAAAATGGAGATATTGCCAACTGGAAGATTCCTGGTAAAATGGTAAAAGGTATGGGAGGCGCGATGGATTTGGTAGCGTCGGCCAAAAACATTATTGTGGCAATGCGTCACGTAGACAAGTACGGTAAGTCTAAACTATTGCCTGAGTGTAGCCTTCCGCTAACCGGGGTAAATTGTGTAAAGAAAATTGTGACCGAGCTTGGGGTATTTGAAGTGGTGCCCGAAGGTGGTTTTAAAGTATTGGAGCGTGCCCCTGGGGTAAGCCTGGAAGAAATAAAAAATTCTACAGCAGGTAAATTAATTGTAGAAGAAGAAATACCTGAAATGGCATTTTAATTTTTTATCTGAAACTTAAAACGGCAACGTGAAGGTCTGTACTTTGTTAGGAACGGTGAGAAATTAAATTACCATTCTTGAGGTAGAGGTTTTGTTTTGAGACGAGGCTATTTTTTGCGCCCATAGCAGCGCTACGGGCAATAAAAATAACGAAGTATCAAGGCGAAAAATCACCCCTCAGAGTGTAAATTTATTTTTGAACAATTCCTTAGTTTCAACCAATTAAGTGCTTAATAAAATAGGCAAAGTGTTATAAAAGACAAGCTACAAACGTATAGTAAACACTGTTTGTAGCTTTTTTAGTTAATTTGATGAACAATAATGAATCAAGCAGTGGTGATTGGGTATTCAGGACACGCTTATGTGGTCATTGATATACTTACTAGCATGGGGTATACTGTTACTGGGTATTATGATAGGGAAGAAAAAGCCCGTAATCCTTACCTCTTAAAGTATCAGGGCAAAGAAACCGCTCCAAGTACTAGTAAACAATTGAAGAAGCTTACTTATTTTATAAGCATTGGTGACAATTATGCCCGTAAAAAAGTGTATGAATTACTTGTTGGCTCTACTGCTCAGCCCGTAAACGCCATTCATCCCCAAAGCATTGTGAGCCATGCAGCATACATTGCAAATCAGACAGGAGTAATGGTTGCCCCCAATGTAGTGATTAACGCTTGTTGTTATGTAGGTGTAGGAACCATTTGTAATACATCGAGCACCCTTGAGCACGAATGCCATATAGGAGACTTTTGCCACATTGCCCCAGGTGCCACCCTATGCGGCAATGTACAAGTAGGCGATATGAGCTTTATAGGAGCCAATGCAGTAGTAAAACAAGGCGTTTGTATTGGCAAAAACGTGATCATAGGCGCAGGGGCAGTAGTGATAAAAGATGTGCCTGATAACACAGTAGTGGTAGGAAATCCACAGCGGATTATGCAATAATTTCTGCAAGAGTAATGTTTCTATAAGGGTGATTTTGAGAATTTGTAAAACTGCCAGTACTTCATACACTTAAAACATCAATTAAACTAAATCGTTTCATTCAAAAACCAACCATTTTTATAAAATAATGATACAGAAATACACATTTAAATCTTTGTTTTTGATGCTCATTCCTTTAGTCTTTTGTACTTGTACCAAGGATGGCAAAGTAAATATATTTAGCCTACAAGACGACATTAAACTAGGGCAACAGGTACGCGACGAGATTGCCAGTAAACCTACCGAATATCCTGTGCTAGATCGTACCCAGTATGCGACCTCTTATGCTTTTTTGGAAAAAATAAGAGACAATATTTTAAACGGTGGAGGGGTAGACAATAAAGACGTCTTCGAATGGCAATTATTTATCATCAATGATCCTAATACCCTCAATGCTTTTGTAACCCCTGGAGGCTATATTTATGTATACACAGGGCTGATTAAGTTTTTGCAAAACGAAGATCAACTTGCCGGAGTAATGGGACACGAGATTGCCCATGCCGACAAACGTCACTCTACTACCAACCTTACCAAAAAGTATGGGGTAAGTTTGATGCTAGATGTAGTGTTTGGCAAAAACTCTACTGGGATTAGTGGCATTGCCAAAGATGTTGCTGGTGGTTTAAGTGGTTTGAGTTTTAGCCGTTCCACCGAGACAGAAGCCGATGCCTTTTCGGTAGAATACTTGTCTAAAACCAGTTATCAGTGCAGCGGAGCAGCCGGATTTTTTGAGTTGATAGAAGCCCAGGGAGGTTCTAATACTCCTGTATGGCTAAGTACCCACCCAAGTCCCGAAAACCGGGTGCAAGACATCAAAGCCAAGGCGCAGTCTATTGGTTGTAAAACTACTGTAGACACCAATGTAAGTGACTATCAAGCCTTTCAGAACGGTTTACCTCAGTAAATTTTTAGCATAAAACCCCAAAGTGCGTTACTTGCTCGCTTTGGGGTTTTTGGTAAACGGCTTTGAAATAATTTTTACTAAACTTTGTGTGAAGTAAATAAATTTCTGTTATTTGCTTACTTAGGCAAACTTAATAATCTGAAAAAACCTTGCACAAAGGCTTTAGTGATTTTACGGTGCTGGCATACAAAATTTTTATATAAAACGAAGATACAACCCATGTCTCAAAAAGCTACTGAGGATCAATGGTCAGAAATAATTACACCCAAAAAATCGTGGTTTGATCTAAGGCTCAACGAGCTATGGCAATACCGTGACCTGATTGTTTTGTTTGTGCGGCGAGATTTTGTTGCAGTATATAAACAAACCATTCTGGGACCTTTGTGGCACATCATACAGCCCCTGTTTACTACCTTAGTGTTCGTGCTGGTTTTTGGCAACATAGCTGGACTATCTACTGATGGACAACCTGCCTTTTTGTTTTACATGTGTGGGGTGACTATCTGGAACTATTTCGCCAATAATTTAAATAAAACCTCTAATACGTTTGTTGAAAATCAAGGGGTTTTTGGTAAAGTGTACTTTCCTCGTTTAACTGTCCCTGTTTCAAATGTTATCAGTGGTTTATTCTCCTTTACTATTCAGTTCTTTTTGTTTCTTGTCATCTATCTTGTTTTTTACCTGAGAGGCGTCAGTCTACAGCCAAATATGTGGATACTTGCTATTCCATTTTTTATATTAACCATGGCTATACTTAGCCTTGGGCTAGGTATTATCATTTCTTCACTTACCACCAAATACCGCGACCTTACCATGTTGATAGGTTTTGGGGTACAGCTATTTATGTATGCCAGCCCTGTCATTTATCCAATGTCTTCACTGAGCCCAAAGTTACAGTATTATATGCATTTCAACCCTGTGGCATCTATTCTCGAAGGTTTCAAGTATGCTTTTTTTGGCAAAGGTATAGTAAGCTACAACTCATTGACTTATAGCTTCATTCTTGCGATCACTATCTTTTTGATAGGGGTGGCACTATTTCATCGGATTGAAAAAACATTTATGGATACGGTATAGCTCAACTAGTTTGATTAAGCATCGAAAACCTAAATGAAGCAAATTATAAAATAGCTTAATTATTCAAATGCTGGATTTTAAAAATAAATCAATCATTATAACTGGTGGTACAGGTTCTTTTGGTAGGCGCTTTACTAGAAAAGTTATAGAAGAGGTACCAGGTATAAAATGTTTAGCGATATTCTCCAGAGATGAATACAAGCAGCAACGAATGGCTGAGGAATTTCCTCAATCTAAATATCCTGCTATAAAATATATTTTAGGAGATATAAGGGACTTTGACAGGTTAAATCAGGTATTTACTGGAATGGACTATGTTGTGCATGCAGCAGCACTCAAACAAGTTGATATTTCAGAGGCTAATTCTATGGAGTTTGTCAAAACCAACATCATGGGCACAGAGAATGTAATAAGAGCTGCTCAACAAAATAAAGTAAAAAAGGTAATCGGGTTATCATCTGATAAAGCTGTCAATCCTGTAAGCCTTTATGGTGCTACCAAAATGTGCTCAGATAAACTATTTATTTCCGCAAACTTTCATCCTTATGAATCTTGTACCAAATTTACAATTGTAAGGTATGGCAATGTTATAGGGTCAAGAGGGTCTGTTATTCCATTATTTTTACGAAAGAAAAAAGATAAAAAACTACCCATCACTGATTTAGAAATGACACGCTTTCATGTTCCTATAGGTGTAGAAAGTAACACCATCTTGTTTGCGTTACAACATTCTCAAGGAGGTGAAATAATTATACCTAAACTGTCAGCTTTCCGCATAAGTGATGTAGCCAATACGATTTGCGCAGAGTGTGCTCATCAAACAATTGGACTAAGAAGCGGCGAGAAAAAACATGAAGAACTGATAGGAGCTGAAGAAACTGCTTATACTTATGACATCGGGCAACACTATTTAGTGGTTCCTCAAAATCAATCGTTTAACTTTAATTACTATAAACTATCTAGTGCTAATTTAAAGAAGGTCTCTGATAATTTTCAATACTCCTCTGACAATGGATTGTATTTATTAAGCATAAACGAAATACAAGAGGAGATTAGAAAGTACATTGACTGGGATAATTCACTTTTCGAACAAAGGAAGACATGAGTAGAACGGTTTTAAAGGTAGAAAATTTATATAAACAATATCGCTTGGGTTTGGTAGGTTCGGGCACTCTCAAAGATGACTTGGCTCGATGGTGGGCTAAAATGAGAGGAAAGGAAGATCCTTTGCTGAAGATTGGTGAAAGCAACAAGCTAGATACTATTGATGGTGACTATGTGTGGGCACTTAAGAATATTAACTTTGAAGTAAAGCAGGGAGAAGTATTAGGAATTATTGGAAAAAATGGTGCAGGAAAATCTACTTTACTAAAAATACTATCAAAGGTAACTGGACCTTCCAAAGGTAGTATCAAAGTGAAGGGTAGGGTAGCTTCTTTATTAGAAGTAGGCACTGGGTTTCATCCTGAGCTTACTGGGAGAGAAAATATTTTTCTCAATGGAGCTATTTTGGGCATGAATAAGCGGGAAATTCGTAGTAAACTTGATGAAATTATAGATTTTGCGGGAGTAAGTAAATATGTAGATACACCCGTAAAACGCTACTCTTCGGGCATGTATGTACGTCTTGCTTTTGCGGTAGCTGCTCACCTTGACCCTGAGGTTTTAATTGTAGACGAAGTATTGGCTGTAGGTGACATTGATTTTCAGGAAAAAGCCATCGGAAAAATGAAAGATGTAAGTAAAGGAGAAGGGCGAACGGTGTTGTTTGTAAGCCATAATATGAAAAGTGTAAAATCTCTTTGTACAAGGGGGATACTTTTGAGAAATGGACAAGTACAAGATACCGGAGACATACATAGTGTTGTGCAAACCTATCTGAATAAAAACAAAGGGCTAGTGTTTGATGGAACTATTTCGGACGATGTGTTTAGGTCGGGTACAGGAGAGGTTTTGTTTAAAGAAGTTCGCTTGTTGAGCGATAACCACAAGGTGACGGACACTGTTTTTTATAAAGAAAAAATTCGCTTAAGTCTTACTATTGAAGCTTTAATCGATGTACCAGCTTTGCTGGTAGGTTTTCAGATTGTGAGTGCCAATGGCGAAAAAATAGGCATGGCTTTAAGTAAAGATGAAACAAAAGATACCACACTTAGGGTTAATAAGGGGAGGCATAAAATATTAGTTGAGGTTGAAAACAATTTATTGCCAGGAAAGTATGCATTTAACCTGAGCATGTCTATGTTCCCATCTGGAAACGATGTTGATATTATAGATAATATCTGTGATTTTCGAGTGTTGGAGTTTACCCAACATAAAAATGGACACTTTAAGTGGACAACGCATGGGTATGTCCTGTTGAACGCAACATTTACTCTTCAGAGTAGTTGATTCATTGGTTTTAGTAAAGGTTACAGCTGCTTGTTTTAGGAGTTAGTGAAAGTAACAAAGAGCCTATTTCAGATAAATATGAAATCAAAAAAAAAAGTATTCCTTGGTCTAACTAATATTGCCTCCCAAATCCAGGATTGGCAACAGGGATTTGAAGCAAACGGTTTTGATACTTTTACTGCTATTCATGAAGTTCATGCTTCATTTGTAACAAAAGAAAACATACAATATGATATATCTAGCCTGAAAAACAACTATGAAAAATGGTATGATAAAGTACGTCCCTATAAATTAAGGTTTTTATTACAATACTTGGCTGGTGAAAAGTATAAGTTAGACCCAGTTAAATATGTGTATAAAAAGGCAATTGAAGAGTGTGATACTTTTGTGTTTATTTGGTCGAGTTTTTATCCTGATTTTCAAGATTATAGACTACTAAAACAAATGGGTAAAAAAATTATTACCATATTTGTTGGTAGTGACGTAAGGTGGTATCAAAGTATGAAGCAAGACTTTGCTCATTATAATGTACCTCCTATTGAGTATGCTAAGACCATTACTTTTGATGAAAACTACCTAAATCAAAGGTTATTATATATGCGTACTGCTGAAAAGTATGCCGATATAATAGTTAGTAACCCTACACAGTCTCAGTTAGCTTTACGCCCCTATCATAAAGGGTTTGTCATGATGAATCCAGAAATATTTCCTCATAAGCCTACCCAAAGGCACGAAAAGCCTTTATTGATGCACGCCCCGTCTAATAGTGATCAAAAAGGAACTAAATATATACTAGAAACAATTGATAAACTGAGAGATGAAGGTTTTGATTTTGATTTTAAGTTGATACAAAATTTACCCTATATGGAAGCTATAAAAGAGTATGCAAGGGCTGATATATTTATAGGGCAACTATTGATCCCTCAAGCAGGTAAACAAGACCGAGAAGCATTGGCTTGTGGAAAAGTAGTGCTTACAAGTATCAACTATGATTATGCAAATGAAGAAGAAGATTGCCCATTTATTGATATAAATCCTCAAAATATTTATCAGGAACTCAAAAGTGTTTTAAATGATTACCCAAGGCGTTGTAAATTAGCTGCACAAGGGCGAAAGTATATAGAAAAGCATCATACACCAGCCAATATTGTCAAGGATATAGTAAAAATGCTTGAGGTAAATGAAGAAGAACGTTCATATATTTTTAAGCCTACTTTCTTTAGAAACGATTTTAGTCCTGAGAGAGAATATTTAGATCTTTACAACCAATGGACTAGATATGTAAAAGATTGTAATTGGTACAAAAAACATGTTCCTTCAGGAGAGCATAATAGACTAATATTTTAATGCTATTGGGGCATTTAATTAAGTGTAAGGAATGGTGAGAAATTAAATTACCATTCTTGAGGTAGAGGTTTTGTTTTGAGACGAGGCTATTTTTTGCGCCCATAGCAGCGCTACGGGCAATAAAAATAACAAAGTATCAAGGCGAAAAATCACCCCTCAGAGTGTAAATTTATTTTTGAACAATTCCTAAAAGGTGCATAGTAGTAGATGTGGACAGAACAAAAGTAGGAATAGTTAAAACTTTTTAAGTTGAATGGGTGGGGTAACCTATTTCTCTCAAAAGCCAGGTAAAATATTGTTAGACAGTGATAAAGTATCCAACATCGATGAATAAAGTTAAGTTTGCCGTAGTAGGCTGCGGAAATATAGGCAGACGGCATATAGCCGTAGTAGATGCTGAACCCAATGCCGAGTTGGTTGCCATTAGTGATATAGATGAAAGCATTTGTGAAGAGCAATCTCAACTCTATAACAATGTGTCTTGGTACAATGATTATCACCAGTTGTTGGTAAATACGGACTGCGATTTTGTGAATATTTGCACACCTCACTATTTGCATAAAGAAATGACTCTTACTGCAATTGCAGAAGGCAAAAATGTGTTAGTAGAAAAGCCAATGGCACTTTCTGTAGAAGATTGTGAGGAAATGAACAAAGCAGCTAAAGAGGCTGGCGTAAAACTATATGTAGTAAAACAAAACCGATTTAATACTCCTGTAAGGCTCCTTAAGCAGTTACTTGACTCAGGTAAGTTAGGGCAAGTATATATGGTGAAATGTGACGTATTGTGGAATCGTTACCAAGGCTATTATGACGAATCGCCTTGGCGTGGTAAAAAGGCGCTTGAGGGAGGTGCCCTTTTTACTCAGGTGAGTCATTTTATAGATTTATTGGTCTGGTGGTTTGGCGATGTAATAGATGCAAAGACGCACTTGAGCACCAAAAGCCATGAAATAGAAATTGAAGATTGCGGCAACGCATCGATTGTTTTTGACAGTGGCACAATGGGTGCCATTACTTGGACAACCTCTGTATACAGCAAAAATTATGAAGGTAGTATTACCATTGTAGGCGAAAATGGCACTATTAAAATAGGAGGTAAGTATTTGAATAAAATAGAGTATTGGGATGTGCAAGCCTGGCCTTTAGATACAACTATAGAATATACTGATAAACCTAACCTATATGGTAAATACCAAGGCACTAGCTCTAATCACCCTTTTGTGATTGAGCATATTATTCAAAATTTTAATCAAGACACGGGTGATGTGGTAGAGGGTACTGAAGGCATTAAAAGCATCAAAGCAATAGAAATGATATATAACAACGCAAAATTGTACTAATATGACTAATGAGCCTACCTTTTATGAATCAGGGATAAAAAATGTACAGTTTGGCGAGCGTGTCAAGGTAGTTAAACCTGTTAATTTATATGGTTGTACCATTGGTGAAGATAGCTTTATAGGTCCTTTTGTCGAAATACAAAAAAGCGTAACTATAGGCAGTAAGTGCCGGATACAATCCCATGCTTTTATTTGCGAGCTGGTAACCATAGGCAATCATTGCTTTATATCACATGGGGCAATGTTTATCAACGATTTATTTGCTCAAGGCAAACCTGCTGGAGGCAATCAAGATTTTTGGAAAGAGACGCGCATAGGTAATCACGTATCTGTAGGTACCAATGCGACTATATTGCCTGTTACTATTTGTGACCATGTTGTAGTAGGTGCGGGAGCTGTTGTTACCAAAGATATTACCGAACCAGGGTTTTATGTAGGAAACCCCGCCCGTAAAATTAAAAACCACCCCACTATCAAAAATTAATTTATGCAAGTACCCTTTGTTGACCTAAAAGCCCAATACCTGAGTATTAAAACAGAAATAGACGAAGCTATAGCTCAAATACTACAAAATACCTCTTTTGTTGGAGGAGAGCCAGTCAAACAGTTTGAAAAAGCTTTTGCCAAATATACAGGCATTGACCATTGTATCAGCTGTGCCAATGGCACCGATTCGCTGGAAATATTGTTGAAAGCAATGGATATAGGTGCAGGTGATGAGGTGATTGTGCCAGCTGTTTCGTGGATTTCTACTTCTGAGGTAGTAACTTTGGTTGGAGCTACCCCTGTTTTTGTAGACATTGAGCCTGATTATTATACTATAGATGCTGAAAAAATAGAAGAGAAGGTTACCTCTAAAACCAAGGCTATTATTCCAGTTCATTTGTATGGACATCCTGCCAACATGCCTGCTATTATGGCTATAGCTAAAAAACATAACTTAAAGGTAGTGGAAGATTGTGCCCAGGCACATGGGGCAAGCAGGGAAGGTAAAGTAGTAGGCGCGTGGGGGCACTGTGCGAGTTTTAGCTTTTACCCTGGCAAAAACTTAGGAGCTTATGGTGATGCAGGAGCAATGCTTACCAATACCCCAGCGTTAGCCGAAAAAGCGCGCAGAATAGCTAATCATGGGCAATTAAAAAAACATGATCATCAAATAGAAGGTCGCAATAGCCGAATGGATACTTTGCAGGCAGCTGTGCTTAACGTAAAACTTCATTATTTGGATCAGTGGACACAAGCTCGTATCAACAACGCTGCTCAGTATAGCAAACTACTCGCAGGTGCAAACATTATTTTGCCCGCCACTCAAGCCAACGTTCGCCATGTATTTCACTTGTATGTAATAAGAAGCAAACAAAGAGATAAGCTCAAAGAGTACCTTAAGAGCCAAGGAATAGCCACAGGCATACACTACCCCACAGCTTTGCCTTTATTACCTTGTTATCAAAGGTTTAAGCATACACCTAACGATTTTCCAGTGGCTGCCCAATACCAAAACGAAATATTATCTTTGCCTATGTTTGCCGAGTTGACAGAGGAACAAATTATATTCATCACTAATACAATTCACAAACTATATTAACCTTACCAATGAAATTAATCTATTTATACTCGGGTGGGATGCAAGCAAGTGGTGTGCAAAAAAAAGTAGTAAATAAAATAAAGACACTCAACCAGCTAGGTGTAGAAACAAAAGGGATATTTGTAGCGAATACTGAAAAAGAAGTAAATTATCCAGACTTGAATATTAAAGTTGTTCCTTACCAAATCACCAATGTACCTAAAATTTATAGTGCCCCCTTTTTTTGGAGGCTTCATGTATATTATGAAAATAAGATCTTTTATGATACGCTTGACAAAGCCTTACAGAAAGAAGATTTTGATCTAATTCTGTTTCGTTATCCTATTTGGTATGCCGATTTCAATTTTTTAAGGTTTATGAAAAAGTACCACAAAAAAATTGTATTTGAACACAATACCATCGAAACTGTAGAAATGAAAGCTTATAAGCGTGAAGGCTTTCGTCAAAAGTATTTATTGTTTAATGAGAAAAACGTTGCTCCTCGTGCTTTAAAACATGCCAAAGGCATTATAGGAGTTTGTAAAGAAATAACGGATTATGAAATCAACAGGGTTGGTCATAAATTAACGGGGCAAACCATATCCAATGGCTTTGATGTAGAATCAGTAGATGTAAGAACCCCTCCTGATTATGACCAGAAAGAACTGCGTATTTTATTCTCGTCTGGTTTTGCTGGCAAATGGCATGGTTTAGACAGGCTTATAGAAGGTCTACATCTGTACAAAGGTGATGTAAATGTAAAGCTTCAAGTCATTGGGAATGTAATGGAGGAGATACACTTTTTGGTCGAAAAATATAACCTAAAAGACCAAGTAGAGTTCTTGGGAAATATGACTAATGAAGAAGCTAGTCAGGTTTTCGATGAATGTCATATAGCAGCAAGTTCAATGGGGATGCATAGAAATGGGTTACAAGAAGCTGCTACTTTAAAGACCAGAGAATACTTGTCTCGTGGTATCCCGTTTTTTATTTCAAATATAGATGTAGATTTGGTAAATAATGAGTTCATCAGTTTTTTTTATACCAAGATACCAGCTGATGATACTCCTGTAAGCATTGAAGATATTGTTAACTTTACAGAACAAGTCATGCAAAACTCTCAACACGCACAAGATATGAGAAATTTTGCAAAGCAAAACATAGATTATCAGTTGAAAATGAATGAACTTAAAAACTTTTTGGAGCATTTAAATACAAATTAAAGGTTTATACTACAATGACAAAAGGTGTTGAGCACATAGAAAAACAATTTGATTTAGCCATAGTAATATGTACTTATAATCCTGATAAGAAAATATTTGCCAGATTGTTGGATGCCGTCAATAATTTACAATATAGCAGCAACCCTGCACGTGTTGAATGTATAATTATAGATAATAACAGCCATTTACCATTAACAGAGTCTGAGTATGTGGTAGAGTTTCTAAACAAATGCCCATTTCAGACAAAAGTTATTCTTGAAAAAAAGCAAGGGCTTACTGCTGCTCGTGTGGCTGGTGTGCAAAATAGCAGTGCCCCAATTATTGTGTTTTTTGATGATGATAATGAACCAAAATCCACTTACTTAGAGGAGTTATATTCTTTATATGATAAATATCCTTTTGTAGGAGTATGGGGACCAGGAGATATACATGTTGATTTTTTGGAGCCTGTACCTAGTGATAAAGAAGGGTGGATGCGTGGAGTATTTCAAGAAAAACACCTTGACTCGATGCAGTATGCTTTAACTACTACTTGGACGCCTGCTCACCCTTTTGGTACTGGCTTAAGTATCCGCAGGCTTGCTATTAAAACTTATTTAGAAGCTGTGTTAAATAACCGATACAGCCTTTCAGACCGCAAAGGGAATAGTTTGGCTTCAGCAGGAGATACCCAAATCGTACTACAGGCAATACTTGATGGTTGGGCTGTTGGAGCATCACCAAGTTTACAATTAGTTCATATTATTCCTCCACACCGTACAACACTCAAATACCTAAAAAAACTAATGTATGAAGTGGCTATTAGTTCAAAAAAAGCTTTAATAGAACTTATGCCTGAAGAGAAAAAACACGTAGCTACTTTGGGAAGGCTTTCGTTTATAAAAAAAATAACCCACTATATTTTTAACAGAGTATTAAGACGGAGTAGCTTTTTCCTACAAATACACATGGCGAATTATCTGGGGAATATTTCTGCTAGTTATTATATCTTGGGAAAAAAACCACCCAAAAGAATAACTTTTTTTGTTAAAAAAATTATCTATTAGAAACAATAATGCTTGATACTCCCATACTATTTTTAGTATTCAACCGCCCTGATACTACTCGCCAAGTATTTGAACGCATTCAACAGATACGCCCTCGCCAGCTTTTTGTAGCGGCTGATGGGGCAAGGCAACACAAAGAAGGAGAACAACAAAAAGTAGATGCGGTAAGAAAAACCATTACCGATAACATCGATTGGGATTGCGAGGTGAAAACCTTGTTTCGAGAGCAAAACTTGGGCTGTGGCAAAGCCGTAAGCGAAGGCATTACCTGGTTTTTTGAGCAGGTAGAGCAGGGAATTATTCTGGAAGATGATACCTTGCCTGATTTGAGTTTTTTCCATTTTTGTGAAGAACTATTAGATTATTATAAAGACAATGAGCGAGTGATGCATATTGGTGGAAGTAATTTTTTGAACAGCAAAATAGAACTAAAGACAAGTTATTATGGCTCAAATTATTCCCAAATATGGGGATGGGCAACTTGGAAAAATGCCTGGAATAAATATAGATTTCGACATGATTTGACTATCCAAAAAATTACAGAAATCATTAAGCACCATCATTTTTCAAAAAAAGAGCAAATCTATTGGAAAAAGATATATGAAACCTACAAGAGTGTGGATACATGGGATTATCAGTGGTTTTTCACGATTTGGATACACCAAGGTATTTCTCTGATTTCTACAAAAAACCTTGTCAAAAATGTGGGGTTTGGCGAAGATGCCACCCATACTACCAATGTACAGGGTGTTATTGAAAGATTACAAATTGATACTCAAAGTATTGAAAAGGTTGCACACCTTGATAAAACAGAAGTCAATCGTAAAGCTGACATGATTACTTTTCAAACTTATTTTTCTGAGCCTGTATCTCTCAATAGAAAACTATGTATTTTTTTATCTAACATAAGGCAAAAACTTAAATCTTAATGCTAAAACAAGTACTAGAAAAGTATAGATATTATAAAACGAAAAGACAACTTCCAAAGAATGATATAAAGCTAATTATCAAAAAATATCTTGGAAATAGTCCTAATATTTTAGAAGCAGGAGCCCATGTAGGTTTTGATACGGCTCAATTTGCCATGCTATTTCCCAAAGGAAAAATTTATGCTTTTGAACCAGTTCCAGAAATATACAATGCACTAGAAAAAAATACCAGCGAATTCTCTAACGTTTTTCGTTATCAACAGGCCTTATCTGATAAAAATGGATACATGTCTATCAATGTTAGCAAAGGTGGAGTAAATGGAGCGAGTTCTTTGCTAAAGCCTAAAAAACATACAGATTTATTCCCTGAAATTACTTTTAACGAAACTGTAAAGGTTGCTACAGTTTGCTTAGATAATTGGGCAAAACAGGAGAGTATTCAAAAAATAGACTTTATGTGGTTAGATATGCAAGGCTATGAGATAACAGCTTTAAAAGAGGGAGAAAATATATTAAAAACGACAAAAATGGTTTTTACAGAAGTAAATTTAGAAGAACTTTATGAAGGTTGCCCATTAAAAACAGAAGTTATAGAATATATGAAAACTCAGGGTTTTGAAGTAATGAAAGAGTTTTTTGAAGAGAGTGAAGCATACGGTGATATTCTTTTCAGAAAGAAATAACAAACTAAATGAAACATTGTCCTGCTTGCAAAAGCAAAAATATAACAGCGATTAATAATGAGTCATACGCTCAATATCAAAATAATAGCCTTAACCAACAAGGGTATAAGCTTTATGAGTGTAGAGGTTGTGGTTTATGGTTTAAGGATAGTCAATATACACCTCATGAATTACAAGAGTACTATTCTAAATACATAGAAAAGCACTGGAATTATAGTGCAAGATTACCCCATGAATTAAGAATAGATGAAATATTAAAGAAAGCACCCGGAAATGCAGCTGTGTTAGATGTTGGTTGTTGGACAGGAAGGTTATTAAAACCACATACTCATCTCAAACGCTATGGTATTGAACCTAAATTAGAAAGTAGAAAAATTGCAAAGGATAATGGGTTAAATATCTTGTCAGATTTTTTTTATGAAAATACAGACCTAAAACAGCAGTTTGATTTTATTACTTTAGTGGATGTTTTCGAACACTTAAGTAACCCCATTGAAATACTTGATAACCTTATAAAGCATCTTAAAGAAAATGGTAAACTAATCATCATTACTGGAGCCACCAATGCTTTTCCTGTGTATTTATCTAGTTATACTTATTGGTACTATTCAAAAATACCTGATCATATTGTATTTCTAAATAAAAAATTTCTGCACTGGCTTGAGTCTAATAAAAGAATTAAAATAAGAAAGCAAAAAATCAGACATTATAAATTCAATTTCAAAAAAAGGCTTTATGAGCTCTTGTGGCTTATTTCTTGGCGATTTATTAACCCGAATAGCCCTTTTAAAAAAAGTGCATTTAGCAAAATATTTTCCGCGAGATTTAAGAATGTAAAAGAGGTTATTATATGTCAAACTTGGAAAGACCATTACTTTATTGAAGTTTCACGTAAAAAATAGTGCTTTTTTGAAATAAAGTTAGGGGTTAAAATAACCAGTAGTTGTATTGAGTATCTCTGTTAAGCCGATGTATTAGGAGCTACTGATGTATTTACTCAGGGACGCCGTAGAAAAATAGTGAAAACAGGTACGATTAAAAAAGTAGAAAACCGAGATGAGCAATTTCAAAACATCTCTTCTTTAATTACCACTTACCAAGCCTCAGGACATCCTGTGTTAAGTATGGATACCAAGAAGAAAGAATGGGTCGGTCCTTTCTATCAGGAAGGTAAAGTTTATACACAAAAAGAAGCTCCCCAAGCGTTTGATCATGATTCTAACTCTTTGGCTGAGGGGCAAGTTATTCCTCATGGTATTTATGATATAGGACGTAATGAAGCTTATATGTATTTGGGAACTTCCAGAGATACTGCCGAATTTGCCCTAGTACCTTAAACATTAAGTAAATGCACTATTATTTGGGATGAGTTTTGTTTTCTGATGAACTTCAAAAATCGCGCAGAGTTAGTTTACAATTCCGATGCATATCGCATTGGTCAGGGCTTAAAATTCCGCCTGTAAAAACCAGCTTCAAGTTGTGTTGAATCACAATTTTTATGGAATCGTTCAAAACTCTTTGCTCGTTTTTATGCCACTTATTACGAATATTAGCCCCAGTGGGGAGAAACCTTGGTAGAAAAAATAAACGAAACGGGACACGGCTCCGTAGGAGTTGCGCCTAAAAGAGTCGTTTTTGATGATTTTGACGGTATTTTAAGTGTTCGTAAAATTAAGCTTTGACGCATGCGATGCATATCGGAACCGGAGCTACGTAAACTTTTTGAAGTAAAGTAAGTGGGCAAAAATCGCCGAAATAATGGGTTAGGCATTTAGTATTTAAGTTACTAGATGCTTTAATGAATTGGTGGAAAAATCCTGGATCTGTATATTATAAAATGTGTTGTAAACTTGTTTTGTTTACTAAAATTGTATTTTCAGTAAAAGTCGATCAATAATACTCTATGTTTTGGCAACTTTAGCCCCCATAACCCTATTCGTTTACAACCGCCCTAGGCATACTCAAAAAGTATTGCAAAGCCTACAAAAAAATGCCCTGAGTCAAGAGTCGGTATTGTATGTATTTGCCGATGCTCCAAAAACTGACGCAACGCAGGCACAGGTAAACAAAGTAAGACAAATAGTAAAGCAAACACACTGGTGCAAAGAGGTCATTCTTATAGAAAGGGGCGAAAACTTTGGACTAGCAAAAAACATTATAGATGGAGTAACCAAAGTAGTGCAGCAACATGGCAAGGTGATAGTTTTAGAAGACGACATAGTTACCTCGCCAGGGTTTCTTGCATATATGAACCAAGCACTCGACCTATATGCCAACGAACCAAAAGTAATGCAGGTTTCGGGGCATGTGCCCCCAGTGCGTATGAGCAAACAATTGCCAGACACTTTTTTCTTTAAAAAAACATCTTGTTGGGGGTGGGGTACTTGGGTCTCTGACTGGGCAACGTTAAACTTGGATGCTCAATATTTGCTTGGCAGGATCAGAGAACTGGGGCAAACAGCCGCATTTAACATTGATAACTCTTACGACTTTATCGAACACTTAGAAGCTAACATTACAGGTAGACTCAACACTTGGGCTATCAAGTGGCAGGCAAGTGTTTTTTTGGAAGGTGGCTTGTGTTTATACCCTAAAAAATCATTAACACGTAACATTGGTTTTGATAACTCGGGTGAACATTGCACATATTCAGAGCTGCATCTAAACCAGCCAACAGCAGCCAGCGTTACAGTAAACAAAATTAGACTGGAGGAATCGGCAGAAGCCAGAAAAAAAATCGTAGCTTTTAATCATAAACAACGACAACCTACTTCGTTTTTACAAAGAGTAAAGAATAAGCTAAAGATATTTAGGAAGTAAAAGTGATTAACTTTGCATTTTTTTATTGAAAAACTACCAGCCTATAAGACATTTAGCAAAATTATTGGATAGTAAAAGCAAAACCTACTTGTTATTTTCAGGTACATCTGTCTATTTTAGAAAAACATCAATTTTAGATTATAATATCAAAATTACGTAGCCAACAAATAAGCACTTGATTTTGAGTATTGGTTCAATATGAGGGTACTACACATTAATACCACAGATACAGGGGGCGCAGGCAAAGCAGTTATACGTTTGATGAACGGTTTATTGAAAGCTAATATTGACAACAACTTGTTGGTGTTGTATAAATACCAAACAGAGCCTCATGTCCATAAATATTCATTCAATACCCAGTCTTTTTTCAAACAATTACAATTTTCGCTCAAATACAGGCTACACCAACACCACCAAAAAAAAGCCTTGAGAGGTAAAAGTCATAATTATGAAGTGTTCTCGTTTCCTGAGTCGGTGTATAACATATTAAATCATCCTCTATACAAACAAGCCGATATTATCCATCTCCACTGGGTGGCAGGTTTTATCGATTATACCTCTTTTTTCAAGCATTGCCAAAAGCCCATTGTCTGGACACTACACGACTTAAACCCGTTTTATGGAGGGTTTCATTATGAGGGTGATTACCATCACAATGAAACGGAGTATAAATTGCTAGATACTAAAATAAAGGACACGAAATACAAAGCACTCAAACCTATACACAAACTGCAAGTAGTGAGCCCCTCAAGTTGGATGCTTGATATAGCCCAAAACCGAAGTTTTTTCGATCGGTTTCAGCACATACATATTCCCAATGGTATCGACTTGAACGTATACCAACCAATGGACAAGCAATTGGTACGCAAAAAACTGGGCATACCATCAGACAAAAATGTATTGATATTTCTTGCTGAGAATATTACCAATAAACGTAAGGGATTTGAGCTTTTGAGCAAAGCCTTGAAGTGTGTTGACCCAAGCACAAGTTTGGCCGTATTGGTAGGCAACCACCACGATACTTCGCTTGATTTTCCTCACCTTAAGTTTGATTATGTGCAGGAAGAGCACAAGTTAGCCGAAATATATGCTTGTGCAGATGCTTGCATTGTACCATCGTTAGAAGATAACCTGCCCAATACTATGCTAGAGGCCATGGCTTGTGGAGTACCAGTAGTGGCTTTTGACATTGGAGGGATTCCTGATATGGTAGTACCTTACAAAACGGGGTTATTGGCATCAGAAAAAAACCATCAAATGCTTGGTGAAAAAATCAATGAGATACTACACAACACTTTGTTGCGTAGTGAGTTGGCGCAAAATGCCAGAAAAAAAGCGTTGGAAAAGTTTTCTATTGAACAGCAAACAAGTAATTATATAGATATATACCATCAAATATTACAAGCCAAAACATTTGAATACCACCCCTGATTTTCCAAAAAATGTAGGATATTTATTGTTCAATACAACTAAAAGTTAGCGTAAGGTTTTGTGTTTTCCTTCCCAATTGTATATTCATTCTATTTGTAAAAGTCCCGCATACTTTTTACATTTATTCATATAAAATAACAAATCTGTCCAAACTTAATAGTTTTACATACAATACCAGTCTCAATGAAGCATCAAGACATGGATACTGACAAAAATACCGATTTGTCAACTACCGAAAATGAAATCCGTAAGCATATTTTGCTTGTAAGAGATTTGTTGAATAAGATGGTAGTCGAAATATTAAAGAGGTCAAACACCCATGACCAATCCAAACTCTCTTCGCCTGAAATAGAGTACTCAATGAAGTATACTCAAAAACTCAAAGATGCTGATTATGGATCACCCGAATACTTGGTCATCCAAGAAGAAATGAGTGAAGCACTAGAGCATCATTATGCTTGCAACCGTCATCATCCCGAACATTTTGAAGGAGGTATTCAAGAAATGAACCTCATAGATGTAATCGAAATGTTTTGTGACTGGGCCATAGCTTCACAACAACACCCCAAAGGAGACATAGAGCAAAGTATTGAAGTAAATCAACAGCGGTTTGGTTATTCTGATG
This sequence comes from uncultured Microscilla sp., assembly GCF_947493425.1. Lineage (GTDB taxonomy): Bacteria > Bacteroidota > Bacteroidia > Cytophagales > Microscillaceae > Microscilla. The sequence goes on from NZ_CANLRP010000032.1 coordinate 21,558, forward strand.
ATCTCAAAGAAATTTTGAGGAACTCTATCAAATTACTAAAATAGGTGAGTAGCTATTTTACTCCAAAAAGAAGGGTGTTTTGGAAATGCCATCAGCGCAAGACATAACTAAAAACGACTTTAATTTATGGGCAAAAAAATTAACTTTGGTAAAAAAAGGTTTTGCCAGATAATTTTTTAAGCTTAAGGGATTATCTCTATATTGACAATTGAAAATTTGTGTATTGCAAAATTCCATAGATATGAAAAAAACTGTTACCGCAGTATTGGATGTAGGTATTATCCAAAAGAAATTAATTCTCTTTGATGAGAACTTTGATGTAGTTGATATAGCTTCTGAGAAGCTGGCAAAAACCAAAGATGATGATGGTTTTGAAGGAGACGATATACAGTTGCTGAACCAGTGGGCTACCGAATCCTGGAACAAGCTTGTGAGCAGTGATCAGTATGACGTAAAAGCGCTCAACTTTTCGACGTATGGGGCAACCTTCATGCATATAGATGAAAGTGGCAATACACTTACTCCCCTTTATTCATATTTGAAACCATTTGATGAAGACCTCGAAACGCAATTTTATGGCAAATATGGCGAAAAAGTAAAGTTTGCACTTGAAACCTGCTCTCCTCCTTTAGGTATGCTTAATTCAGGTTTGCAAATTTATTGGTTAAAGTACAAAAAACCTGAAGTATACAACCGTATTAAATATAGTCTACATTTACCCCAATACATGGCATACCTTTTTACCAAAGAAGCCACTACCGAGTATACCAGTATTGGTTGCCATACTGGTATTTGGAACTTCCGTCGTCGTGACTATCATCAGTGGGTAAAAGATGAAGGCATTGATAAAATCATCCCTGAATTTAGCACTAGTCCTGTTGTGGGGCACTGGGAAGGACAAGGCAAGCAAATACCAGTAGGGACCGGCCTGCACGATAGCTCGTCAGCTTTGAGAACTTACTTACACTTGTTCGACGAAAAGTTTTTATTACTAGGTATGACTGATACCTGGTGTATTACACTCAACCCATTTGATCACTCTCCTTTGCGCCCTGAAGATGTGTCACAGGATTGTTTACAATATTTAACCGTACAAGGACGTAGGGTAAAAGCATCTCGTTTTTTCATTGGAAACGAACATGGCTACCAATTTAATCGCATGGCAAAACACTTTGGCAAGCCCCTTGATTATTATAAAAGTGTAAAATTTGATGAAAGCCTATTTAGCAAAGCTCAGGCTACCTCTAAAGGAGATGCTCGAAGCCTGGTGCCTCATTCTTTTGATGCCAGTGGAGCCCATAAATCGGACACAGGAAGCGAAAAAGAATGGGATTTGTCAATATTCGACAGTTTCGAGGATGCCTATCATCAACTCATGCGGGACCTGATATCGTTTTTTGAACCAGCCATTGCCATTGCTGCCAGAAAAGGATTGCCCAAATACTTGATTGTAGACGGAGAATTTACCGATGATGAGATTTTTCTGCACACACTAAGTAAAGTTTATCCATCAGTAGAAGTTTTGGTGCCCAATATGCCTGAAGGGGCAGCTACAGGTGCCGCATTACTGATCAATCAGTACTTAAATCCTCAAATGAAAAAACCAGAACTAGGGTTTAAAAAATATTAAAGGAAGGATCTGTTGATTCCTAAAGCCTTAATGTCTGCCAAATGATTTGATTGCAAATGTTTTACAACAATTACCCGTTGATCATTCAAAACAGAATGCATATTAATAAAGTAAAGCACTTTACTGGTATAGCTGGCAATTAGAGGTATTGGGCGAACTTATGAGACGGTAAAGTCATAGCTGCAAAGCTATCTAAAACACTACAACTGCCAGAGATAGAGTTCAATAAACCCAAGTTATTTTGGTATGATTACTTGTTACACTGTTAATTAAGTTTATAGCTGCTTTGCTTGAACAATCCCAAAACAAAAGAGGGGCTGTATTTGCAAAGAGCCAAAGAGTGAAGTCCAAACTCAACACAGTTAATTTTGGTCAGATGCTTAATGAAAACTGCGATTTTTATCCAAAAAATCTGTAGCCACTGAACCTACAGCTTTGCTAAGTCTTGCAATGTTAATCTCTCACGTGTGGGCACTTTCAGGCATTTATGAAAAGCACCAAAAGATAAACTTATTTTAACTTATGTAAATTTCAGATTTTTAGTTGTTGTTCAAAGATTTTTGTTAGTGATATGGAAGATTTAGAAATCAAGGGAGAAAGCGGGGTTTTTTATATCCCAAATGTCAAAATGGAAGTAAGTACTGGAACTTGTGAAATTTCGGGGGAGTCTTATCTGGAAGACACCGATGAGTTTTACAACACCATTATCAAGTGGATAGAACAGTACCGGGCTGAAGTAAAAAAAGCCATTAAATTTAACTTTCGCTTGACTTATTTCAACACAAGCTCTTCGCGTGGTATTCTCAATGTGTTGCGTACCCTCAAAGATTATGAAGATAGTGGAGCCGAAGTAGAAATAAACTGGTATTACCCCGATGATGACGATAGCATTGCAGAAGAAGCCGAAGACTATATGGTAAGTACTGGGCTAAAGATTAATATGTATTCTTTTGAAGCCGAAGATTAGCATTTGTTTAAATTACGTCTACAGACCCTTTTTTAAACAATCTCTTTGTCAGGTGAATGCCCAAGTAAGGCTTGGAATAAAACAGAGTACTGCCCGAAGGCAGTGCTCTGTTTTGCTATTGTACCTTTTAGCATCCGCTTTTTTTGATAAAATAAATGTAATACTATAAATTTTTGATAAATTATAAATTACCAACGCTTGGTTTGATATGTTTACACCTAAAACTAAACAGCCCTCAGAAATGATGACGCCCCCTGAATTAATCGCACAAACCAACCAAAGTCTACTAACAGATCACCAACACCAACTATATCATTTACAAGAAATATTAGCAAAAAAGCAGCTCGACATAGAGCCTGTTATTCAAAAGCTACAGGCTTTTCAGGTGAGCGTGCCCAGCTGGGCTTTGGGTACGGGTGGGACACGTTTTGGACGCTTTCCTATAGGGGGAGAACCACGTAACATTGAAGAAAAAATAGCAGACACGAGTCTTTTGCACCAACTTACAGGGAGTAACAATGCTATTTCTTTACATATTCCTTGGGATACATCGTCAGATTATAGCGCAGTTCGACAGTTTGCCCACAGTCAAGGAATCAAGTTTGATGCTATCAATTCTAATACTTTTCAAGATCACCCCCAACAAACCTACTCATATAAATATGGTTCACTAAGCCATACCAAGGCTGAGGTAAGGCAGCAAGCCATTGAGCATAATTGTGAAGTGATAAATATAGGACAACAGCTGGGTTCTAAAGCTTTGACCACTTGGTTAGGCGATGGGGCCAACTTTCCAGGGCAAAATAATTTTAGAAAAGCCTATGAACGCACTGCCGAAAGTTTACAAGAAATATACCGATACTTGCCCAGCCATTGGCAAATGTTGATAGAGTATAAACCTTACGAACCTAATTTTTATTCAATGGTGATTCCTGATTGGGGGACAGCCCTGCTATTGGCGCAACATCTGGGCGATCAGGCGCAGGTATTAGTTGATCTGGGGCATCATTTACCCAATACCAACATTGAGCAAATCATTGCAAGGTTGGCAGGAATAGGGCGTTTGGGTGGTTTTCATTTCAATGGGTCTTCTTATGGTGACGATGATCTAACCACTGGAGCTTTAAAGCCTTACCGTTTATTTTTAATCTTTCAGGAACTTGTTAATGCTATGTGGAGCGATGCTCCCACCAATGCGCCAGACATTGCCTGGATGATTGACGCCAGCCATAATACCAAAGACCCAATAGAAGATTTAATGCAGGCAACCGAAGGAATATTAATAGAGTATGCCCATGCTTTGTTAATTGACCAAAAAATGCTTGAACAGATGCAGGAAGAAAATGAGGTGGTGCAGGCACAAGAAATGTTGCAAGCTGCTTTTAGGGTTGATGTGCGCCCATTGGTAGCAGAAGCCCGCTTCAGAAACAAGGCTTGTATCGATCCACTTACATTTTTTAGAGCTCAGCGTATACGGGCAACGTTGATTGAGAAAAGGGGAATTGCTTCGCGTGCCACTGGTTTGTAACTTTTTGTATTGGTATCTACGTTTAAAGTAAACGAACACATACGAACTACTGTAAATACACTTATGAAAAAATCAGGAGCATTGTTTATACTTATAGCAATAAGCACAATCAATTATGTTGGCTATGCCCAAACCAACAATGACCGCTCATCAACAAATTATTTCTTGTTGTCGTTTGACCAACACACCCACCCAAACAAGGCAAAGTTATATAAATACCAAAACAGAGGTTTTTTGCACATACAAGATGTGGTCAATGCCATGCGCAAAGAGATGATAAAGCCCGAACGCTCGCCAGAGTGGGGGAGTGCCAGAGGGACCAAGAAAAAATATAGAAATGGTTTAGATCTATCTAAACCTATTGCTGCCAAAGCTGGTGAAACCTTTTGCTTTGCAGTGAAAACCGATGCTCTGCCATCAATCTATCTAAGTGGCTATGTTACCCAAAATACGCCTAACTTTAGAACCAAAGACAAACAAAGAGAGCTCTTGATCATTACCTTGCCTCAAGATACTAACAATCACTTTTTTGATGATCGTGGAGTGGCTACTATCCGGGTATATGGTTATTACAAAAACGAGAAAAAAGTTTTTGCTACCCTTATTATTAGTCAGGTAAGCCAACATCGCTACCAGGAGTTAATGGCTGCGACAAAATAATATAAAACGACGATTAACGAATAGAGATTTGAGAGGTACTATCAATCGTTGAACAAATGATCATCAGTATTCGTTAATCGGTACTTAGTCTCTTGAGAAGCTGGTTTGACTAAAAGAAGCAATAGTATGAAGCAAGCCTTAAGCTACCCCATCTTTTTCTCTTTCATAGCGCTCTACATCCTCTTCTGAAATACCCAGTGAAACAATTGCTTTATTGTATATCTCTTGCTCATTAGAGTTACCTTCCTGATCATCGTCGTCTGAACTATCGTCCGATTTTAATAGTTTAAGTAACCAGTACAAAGCTTTTACCCTATCTTTATAGTCAAAGTTATTAAGTGTGGCATACACTTTCTCTACAAAAGCCTCATCAGATAGTTCTTTGGCTTGTGTAATTACAAATTTGTATTCCTCAGCGGTCAAATGATGCTCTTCACTGGTCAGGTCTACAAGCAAACGTTTTTCTTCTGACTGTAACACGCCATCAGCTTTGGCACCCATCAACATGAGCCCAAATACGGCTTGGTTGTAGCTGAATTCCCCGTTATTCATAAATCAAATTAATTTTGGTAGACATATTAGTATACGTTTATTGTAATAAACGGATTTTTTTGTGCAAAAAGATGTTGTTTGTCTGTGGAATTTATCAGGACGAAGGCCCAGCACTTGTTTAACCTTTGCCAAAATATGCTTAATTACCCAATCCTTGATTTCACAGGCTGCAAAATTAATATAGTTCCGATAAATCTCTATTTATAAATGAGGTGTTTTTTATAAAATTACTGAAAACCTGTATTTTGTCAAGTAATTAGTGATTGTTTTAATTATGTTTAGGCAATTTTACAAGGCTTATAGCCATCAAATGAGTAGAAAGTGTAAGGCAACTGTTTGAAGAGCAAGTACAAGAGTTTTTTACGTCTTTATTGATTTTTTTGCAATGCTTATGTTGTTATAAAATAAAAAAAAGACTTTGTGAAAGGCATATCAGCTGTACCCCGTCTTATGTTTGTTGAGGAATGCTGAAAAGGAGTAGTTAAAAATGCTGGTATTTGCCCTGAAACCTGTATAAAGCCAAAACTGCTATTTGCTTTAGTTTCGGTTCATGTAGTAGGTTTAGACAAAATACAGTGATGGATTTTCAAGTTCAGTGCCTTAAAGGCTAATCTCGAATAGCTACTACCAAATCTTTGAATGGATCATATTCTACCTGATTCACCTTAAGGTATACCCCCTTATTGAGTACAATAGTATCGTGTTCTTCGTGAGTAAGCACTGCTTCATTGATTACTTCAAACAGTATGGGTTCTATGCCTGCCTCCGGAGCGTTTGCGGCAATGTTTACCTCACCGGCCAAACGATGGGCGTGCCCCGTTACTTCGCCATACGCTAATACTAATTTGTTGACAGGTGTCATAGTAAACGTTTCCAGGTTAGCCTGGTCAAGCCTAAAAATAATAACATCGCCGTGGCGGTATATCTTACTAAACTTTCCCAAATGGTTTTTAGTGTTCATAGTATTGTTGTTTTGGTTTGTTAAAGCCTCAATATACACAAATATAAGCAGAGCTTCAAGTGATAAGTGGCGTTCCTATGTGCCACTTACCAGCACTACCATCTCTTTGTCGGCCTTGGTTACTTGTTTGTAAAATTTCACCATTTCCTGGTACTTTTCTTTGGGGAATGTACCAGCGTTGACTACCATTTTACGAACATAGGTGATTTTTCTGCCGTCCATGAACACTTTCATTTTATAAGATCCAAATTCGTTGCTGAATTTTATTGGGGCAGGTTTGTATTCGGCGTCATACTTTTCAGGTACTTGATAACTAATGCTATCTATATCAGTAAAAGCATACACTGACGAAATATAAATATCGCTTGAACGGTCTTTCATTGTTGGGGGGACTGTCCGGTAACGATTCATCAGGTTAGGTTTTAGAAATAAACGCTTACCACTTTTAGACGCCAGCCTTCTTATGTTTAGTTGCAAAGTTTCGGTACCTACTGGCAAGCGATCTTTCTTGAGTGTCAATTGATACTGGGCTATTTCAAAACCAGTGAGTTGGAGATGCTCATACAGCCACTTCTTTTGTACTTCAGGTGCTTGGCTAATTAGCCAGGCAATGGCTTCACTTTGAATGGCCTTGTACTTTGTTTGTATTTTTGCTGTAGCATTACCATCAGGAGCAATGGTTACCTGGGCTTGACGATGCAGGGTGTTTACGCTTTGGTCATACACAGGGGTACGAACTATTTTCCCCCCTTGAGGGGTAGCCAGTAATACTTCTCTATCTCCGGTAAAACTACCCATATACCCAAATGATTCGCTTTGACTGGTACACTCAAGCCAGATAGTATCTTTAGCTGTAGGTACACACAAAATCACGTGGTTGAACTGTGACGATGGAAAATCTGTCTGGATGGGTCTTTTATTTTTTCCGGCCTTTACCAAGGTGTAAAATGAAGCAATGCCTAGTTTCTTAAGCAAAGCATACATGTAGTTGCTCAATGCTTTACAATCTCCATAGCCCTTTTGGTCTACAGTCAGTGCCTTGAAGGGTTGCCAACCACCAATACCCAGCTGAATGCTCACGTAACGAGTATTTTGTTGGAGATAGTTGTACACAACTTTGATTTTATCTTCAATACTGCTCAATTTTGAGGTCATCGCCTTGAGCTTCTTTGTTGTTTCGGGACTCACCTCGTCTCGGTTGGCATTGAGCTGGTTTATCCATTTCCCAAAACTATTCCAGCTTTGCATGTTGCCTTTAAAGCCCTCTATCTCAAAGTAGTTGGGTGCCAGCAAAAGGCGAGGAAAAGAGGTTTGTTTTTTATAAGGGATTGGCTGGGCAGCAGGCAATTGAGCAATGCTCCAGGTTTGTACCCCGTTTTGTTCGGGTGTTTTGGTGGCTTTCTCAAGGTTGATTGCTTTGTAACGAAAGGAGTGACTGAGCAGTGAAAAAACAGTAAAAGACGACCTTTCTACGGACATTTTTTGGCTGGTTTGTGGGTGCCAACCCGGAAAAAACAGCAAGCCATTATAAGTTTTGGCATACTCACACTTGATTGTATAAGGGTAAGTATTGTGCCTCAGCTTGGCGTATTTTACGCGGTTGTCGGTATACAAAGAAAACCCATCGGCAGAGCTATAGTCTTGAACGTCACGCTGTTTAATCCTGCGCACAAACTTTCCGTTGGCATCATACACCGCTGCCCGCATGTAATCAATGTGGCTAAGCTTGTTATAAAATACTGTGAAGTTGGCAAAGTGGTCTCCTGCCTCATTCAAGATAGTATATACATACGATGTTGTAAAAACACCCTCACCAATGCTTTGTATACGCAAGTGGCTTGAATCTTTTCTTACTACTATGCTGGCTCCTTTCAATAGGTTAGGGGAGATCTTAGTAGCAGCATATTGAGGTTGATCAGCTTGGGTAAGCTGGGCTATGCTGTTTTGGTGAACAACAAGCCCTAGCACACAGATCAAAAAAACACTTTTCAATCGTTTCATTTAAATGTTTGTGTTTATATTTTTTTCAATACAATTTGTTCCTGTACTTTGTCTATCATTTGGTTATATAGCTCACGTAGCCCCAAGTACTCAGAGGCTAAAAAAACCGGTTTATTGATAGCAAATCTTATAATTACCTGTACCTTACCTTTTTGTTTTTGAGCAATATAAATGAGTCTTCCCGCTCGTTTGGGCAAAGACACCACCTTTTGTTTAGGCATAGATTCTACCTCATAACCTTTAGGTATCTTTATGGTAAAAAGATAGTTTTGTTTGAAGGTATAACCAAAGTCAATAGGTAGTTGCCTTGTTTTTGCTTTGAAAGGGTTTTCGTGAAGCTCAGGGGTAAGTACAGGGGTAATATAAAACATATTACCTGCTTTTTTGATACTGGCATCTTCTTTCAAATTCAAAATGTATTTTGCTGTAAACGGCTTGTAAATATTTTTGCTGTTTTGAAATTTATGAGCATTTACTGTATACTCTGAACCTTTCCAGAATTTTTTAGCGTATTTTTGAGGTTTTTGTTGGTGTAATTTTTTACGTTCATCATAAGCAGCAAATCCTTTTTGAGTGATTGAAGCTACTGTTTTAGAAGTACCATCTTCGGCGAGTATAACCTCTATACCTACCTGAGTACTACTTGGAGTGTTGCCCAAAAATATCCAGCTTCCTCCTTGGTTATTGACTGATCTACCCAAACCGTTCAAGCAACGGTAAGGCAACGTGCCTAAATCTAACAAAGGGTCGGTAGCATCTGCCAATATAGTTGTATTGGAATTAAGTTTTATTTGAGCAATCATATAGTTTAAACGATTGATCATTGGGGCACTACTAGGCTTTATTTTTCCATGTGATCGCGTACTTAGTACCACTGGATCGGTCTTGATGCCTAGTTTTCGGAGCAACGAAACTAGTAAGAAATTAATGGCAGTAGCATTACCAGTTTTTTTGCGGTAAACAACATCTAAAGGTTCATAAACAAATATTCTTTTTTTCTTGTTCCAAGTCATATAAGACTGTATGTGTTGGTAGGCTGCCACAACCCTTTGTGTAGTGTCTGAGTATTTGCTACGAATATTGTTTGCTACCTCATCCAGAAAAGTGTTGAATTTAAGGTGGGCTCCAAAGTTTTCGTGAGTCAATAATTGGTTATTGGCAGTAGCCCAATTGGTGTAATAGTTTGTAGAAGCACCATTCGGAATATTGACTTGATTTAAGCGAAACTCGATGCCCGGAGTATAGTCTTTCAAGGTAGTAATATGGCTTTCTTCCTTAAGGGCGGGTAGGTCTTTTACTGCCCAGTGGTAGTGGGTTGTTTTAACAGGCATTTGGTTGTTCATGCCAGAAGCCTTCATTTCGGTAATTCGTCGAATGCTATAATTGATTAAATACCCTCGGTTAGCAACGTTGTACTTAACGAAGTTAGGCACCTCTACTTTATACTCGCTCCACACAACAGGTATACTCTTTTGAAAATACCAGCTTTTTAGGTTTCTGAAGTCTTTCGATTTTATGGTGTAGGTATACTCTATTACAGTTCCTTCTTTTACCTTAGAAAAAGCCATTGTTTTTTGTTTCCAGTATTTGTTTAACTTTTGGGTCAAAACAGTTTTAGGGTCAAACTTTTGTTTGACAACTTTGCCATTTACTAAGTTGTAAGTATATCCACGAATATAGCGTACAGATTCTCCTCTAATACCACTTATGTAGTAAGGTATTTGAACGTTTGACCATTTATAACCTGATTTATTTATTATTTTTATTCTTACATGTCTAGTATGTATCACCGACAAGTCATCAGTGTCTATGCTGGTCTCTCCTTTGTCATACAGAATCACTGCCGTAGCGTTACTGTCTTTAGGATAGACCTTCATTTCCAGCCATTTCTTATCTATTTTGCCTAGCCTTACTTTGGGAGCTTTTACTTTTTGTTGTGCATTTGCATTGATTACAAATAAAAATATTGCCATCAGCAATAGCGTAAAAATTCTCATTATTGAATCTGATATTAATTTTATCATCTGAATAGGTTTGATATACAAAATTATAATACCAGCATTACTTGAGGCAAACGGATGTTTTTATTAGATTTTTTTCAAATTTCTTTATTGTAAGGTAAGTAGAGAAGGGGTGAGAATAAAAAACTCCCTGTTTTGTGGCCAAGCAGGGAGTAAGTGTTTAATAACAAGACAGATTAAGCCTGAGACATTTGCTTCCAGGCACTTTCTACTGAGTTTACAGGTAATTGACATGTTTTGTTATAGCAAACGTATACAGTTGTTTGCTCATTGATAGTGCCTCGGTTTTGTAAAAGCCCGAGTGAGTCTTGAGGTTGCAGTGTGCCAGCCAGTATTTTGTTAGGATAATAATATTTGTCGAAAGATGCGCGGTATTCTTGAGCTTGTTCGCCTACAATTGCGACTTCGGCTGTAGGCTGGGCAAAGTAAGTATACAAGGCAGCCCAGTTCGCAGTACTTTCGGGATTTTCTACTATTATTTTCTGCATTTGCCCCAACATTTGCGATGCCTTTTGTTGATAGTCACTTTGCTCATAGTAAAGTCCCAGCCAATATAGATTTTTGGCCATCATAGAGTTAGATGCGGGAATTACATTATCAAATAGTTCTTTTTTGCGGGCAATGAGCTTTTCAGCGTTGACATCAGTAAAAAAGAACAAACCCTCTTCTTTATCATAAAAGTTTGCCACGGCATAATCAGTCAGGACTTTTGCATTGGTAAGCCACTGTTCGTCAAATGTTGCCTGATAAAGGGCTATATAAGCATCTACTACAGCAGCGTAGTCTTCCAAATAAGCGTTAATAGAGGCTTTTCCATTTTTGTAACTATGGTAAAGCTGATAGTTTTCTGTGGTTAATTTTTCGGTAATAAACTGAGCATTCGCCAATGCCAGGTTCAATAGTTTTGGAGAGTCAAATACCCGGTACGCATCTACCAGTCCTTTGAGCATTAGCCCATTCCACGACGTTAATATCTTGTCATCCAGCCCTGGGCGTATTCTTTTGTTGCGGGCTGTCAATAATCTCTCATTCCACTGTGTTACTTTTTGTTTGAGGCTTTCCACGTCCATTTGGTGCTTTTTGGCAAAAGCCAGGTCTCCTATATTTCTATGTAGTATGTTACCTTCTTCCCAATTAGCTTGACTAGTTACCTGATAATAGTCAGCGGCTATAGCAGCATCTTCAGCACCTATCACCTCATCAAATGCCGTTTTTTCCCATACATAAAATTTACCCTCTACTCCTTCACTGTCAGCATCAAGTGCTGAGAAAAAGCCACCTTCTTCACTGGTGAGTTCCCGCGCTACAAAATCAACTGTTTGCATTACTACTTGTTGGTAAAGAGGGTTTTGAGTAACATTATAAGCATCAGCATACAGGCTCAGTAGTTGCCCATTATCATAAAGCATTTTTTCAAAATGAGGAGCAAACCAGTCAGCGTCTACTGAGTAACGGGCAAACCCTCCACCAACTTGATCATAAATGCCTCCTTTTGCCATCTCATTTAGCGTAACGTCAACTGCTCTTAAGGCCTCTTCGTCTTTGGTGATTTGATAATAGTGCAATAAAAACTGCCAAATAGAGGGCATAGGAAACTTAGGTGCACGATTGGTACCTCCACGGGTATGATCTACATCATTATAAACACTTTGAAACATTTTGTCAAGAGCCTCGCGTGAGTAACGAATAGTTTCAGGCTTCAGGTCATATTTTTTTGCTTCACTGGCTGCAATGGCTTCCCGGTAGGCTTCTGCCGATTGTTCTAGTTTATCGCGTTTGGTTTGGTACACTTCTGCTACATTTTGCAGCAGCTGCACCCACGACTCTTTTGGTAGGTAGGTAAGGGCATAAAAAGGTTTAGCTTCAGGGGTAAGCAATGCATTGAGCGGCCATCCTCCTCGTTGCCCCATGGCATGAATAGCCTCCATGTAAATGGCATCTACATCAGGGCGTTCTTCTCTATCTACTTTTATGCAAATAAAATAACGGTTCATAATAGCCGCTACCTCGTCATCTTCAAACGATTCCCGCTCCATCACATGGCACCAGTGGCAGGCTGAGTAGCCAATGCTTACAATGATGGGTTTATCTTCATCTTTGGCTTTCTGGAGCGCTTCCTTCCCCCATGGGTACCAATCTACAGGGTTATATGCATGTTGCAATAAATAGGGGCTGGTAGCTTTTGCGAGTCGGTTGGGTGTTTGGGTATTTTGATGGCTCATATTTAGTCTTGTTATTTTACTTTGGTTAAGCGCAAATTTTAGTATAGTTTGTACCAAGGTAGAAGTAAATATATCTAATAAACAGGTGCAATTGTTATACTATGAGTAAATTATACCTACTTGTGGTTTATAGCTTCTTACTTCAAAGTGAAAGAACAAGTCAAACCTACACAAAAGTTTCGGGGGAGTCGCTCTACTCCAAAAATAGCCCGTGAATGTAGCCCTTTTTTACCTAAAACAGCCAAAAATAGTTTTGAGGCACCATCGACTATTTGTGGCGAATCATCCCATTCGGGTGCAGCCTGAAAGTAAGCATCTATATGGTTGAGTCCCTCTATATTATTAAATCCAACTTTGGCATTCATTTGTGCTAACACATTGAGTGTGCAAAGTTCCATAGCCCTAAGACCTTCTTCAGTAGGTATTTCTGCCCCTAGTCGTCCCTGAAACTTAAATACTTCGTTTTCAATTGGAAACTGAATCGCGAGGTAGGCTATTTTGCCACGAATATTTACCGATTGGTAAGCTCCCCCCGGAGTAGATGGCTTGGGCAAACTTAAATTTAGTTTTTTTAGATTCTCTAACAGGTTCAACATGGTTTATTTGATTTACACTTATGTAGAAACACTATTTCTCCATTCTTTCTTTTCTATCGTCTGCACATTTTCTACGTGATGCAAGGTATATAAATATTTTTTCAAAAGCATCAATTCAACGTCGTTTACATCGCCTTGAAAGTCATTGATATAAATGGCATTGGCACTATTAAAAAATACTTTTTCGGGAGAGTTATCCACAATCAGTATTTTGTGTAGCGAGTACCCTCTTTTTCGCACCTTTTCTAGTTTTTTAAACCAGCAGCTAGGTTTTTGACTATCACTCAATGCTTGATGATTGGTTGGTGAATAATGCAAAGGCAAGCAGCCAAAAGTGCATCTTTTTCTACTCCATACAAAGCTTAAAGGGATGCTTTGAGGGAAAATTCTCTTGACTATTGGGTTGACATAATTGCGGTGGGCAGACGACCACACCGCCAATTCAAAATATTGTTGACAAGTATAAAGAAACTCTTCCAGATAAGGACGTTTGTACACATAATGGTATGCTGATAGCATAAATGCTGGCTCAATGTTGATGAGGGGCATCTGGGAAGTGTAAATAAGTGTTTCATCAAGATCAAGGATTAACAGTGTTTTTGGCATACATGTTTGTTTGAATAGGGTCTAAAGTACAAAAACTACCCAACAAAGAATGTCAGGTAGTTTTACTAAGCAAAAATACAGTGAGTAGTATTATTTGCTAATGATGAGTTTTAAACGGGTAGATAAATTTGTACTACTTAGATTGATAAAATGTAAACCACTGCTCAGGTTGAGTGAGTTTAGCTCAATTGTATTTGCATTACTTCTTGAGCCTGCCCCAATGGTTTGAGTGTATACTGTTTTACCCGAAATATCAGTAATTGTCAGTTGAATTTCCTCATTTGGCAGGCTTACCTCCGAACTTATTTTCACATAGTCTCCATTGTTAGGGTTCGGAAATATGGTGAATCCTGCAGTAAATGAGACCTCAGCACTTACCATTTTTGAGTGTTGAAATTTGCCATCTTTATCATACACCTTGATACGGTAATAGTTTATACCATTGATTGGTTGGGCATCTATTGCCGTATAGGTTTGTGTTAAACCTTGCTTACCCAATGCTACTTGATCGCCTATTTTTATAAACGATTGTCCATCTACACTTTTTTCAACTTCATAATGACTCAAGTCAGCTTCGCTAAAACTTGTCCACTCTAACAATACCTTTTTACCCTGTGGCGTGGCTTTTAGGGTAATATAATCAACTGGTAAAGCTGAGTATTTGATACCCATAGCAAATGTACCACTACCCAGTTGAGAAAAACTGGTTACATTATTAATAATAGTTGACTCTCCAATATCGGCATTGACTGTATTTTCGCCACCCAGGTTGATCCATGAGGCTCCCACAGTATGGTAAGGTACCTCTGAATCTAAACCTTTTTGGGTACTTGTTAGGGATGAGTTCACATCTCCTGGATCTTGTAATATACGGTAGTTGTCAAGGTTGGCGGTGGCTATAGTGCCTAAGCCTATCGTGGTTCCTGTTAATGCTTGGGTAGTAATGCTTTCCACATCTAAGGTCAATGGCAACCCGATTTTTCCAGCAGCAAAGTTCAAGTCGTTATTGTCTTTATCTTTAGCATACGAAGAATTGATGAAAGGATAAGGTGCCTGGTATACCCTGTAGTGAGCATCAAGCAATACGTTTACATCTGCTGACGCTGGAATGATTCTGCCATCCACTGGAAGTGCGTTAAACCTTTCTATTATATACAGGGCTTGGTCTTCATCGTTGCTTGATGCAATACCATCTAAGGTGAAGTCAAGTTTAACTGGACCTGGGTAACTTGTTTCTTTTCCTATATAATAATCGTAATCAGTGTTAGTGTTGTAAAGACGACCCATTGGTCCATCTACGTAACCATTGCCTGTTGTTAGAGCGTTGGTAGCAACGCTTCCTGTTCCTCCCACAATGCATTCTCTTAGGGTATCAGATACAATATTGTTGGCTTTAAAATCAAGTTTGTTAGTAATTTCTGTTCTTGTCAATAAAGTTACGTGATTAGCAGACTTGTAGATATCTACATTGTGGAAACTTTCTTTATCAATGGGAACGAACACTACAGTGGGTGCTGATGTATAAGCATTACCTTGATCAGTGATTGTTAATCCATTTATTTTACCATCTGTATCGATACTGGCAGTAGCTTTGGCTCCATAGCCGCCGCCACCTTCTAAAATTACCTGAGGTGCTATGGCATATTTTTCACCATCGTCTACCCTTGTAATGCCTGTGACTTTATCACCCGTAAGGGCGGCGGTAGCTGTGGCTATAGTTCTAAAACCTTTAGATACTGTTTGATCAAGATTACTGGCAAATATAACCTTACCTGCTTTGGGTTCAAAGTTTCCTTCGTTTTGCCATTTACCCCATAATTCTATAGTGTTGTTGTCATTAGAAGGGTTGAGTCTTGTGCCTGCATTTTTGATGCTTAAATCGTTTTCCACTCTTATATACGAGTTGAGTTCGGTAGTACCATCTGAAAGGGTTAAATTGTAAAACGCGTTGGCATGCTCATCTGCTTCTCCTACAGTAGCAGTAGAGCTATGAGCTGGTACCTCAGAGTAACTTTCTGTAATGCCAGACGTAGCGTTGATGGTACGGGTAAGTGGTTGGTTAAACTCAACAGTACCCCCTCCGTGAATGAACCTACCTTCGTTACTCCAACTGCCTCCGATAGACATAGTCGCAGCCGGGTTTTTTACAGCAGTGGTAGTAGCAGCACTTGCCGAAAAACTTTCCAGTATAGTCATTGGTCGGTCAAGTTCTAATAAAATAGCGCCTCGAGCATTAGATGGATTAGGCCCTGGAATCAAAGTTTCGATGGTCAAGCTTCTACAGGTGATAGGGTGAGCCACTGGATCAAGGTCCACCTGTACCAAGAAGTTGGTAGGGGCAATCACCGTTCCTGGACCTGCTGGGTTACTGTATTGTAATGACATCAATTGATAGTCAATAATAACGTGTTTATCTGGAGTGGGTATTCCATTGGGGCGCCAATTATTGGGGTTTCTCCATGAGGTTCCTGAGCTTGATGGTCCCCCATCCCAGCGAACAATGTTTGGCTCTACCCAAATCACCAAACCATCGCCTGTATTGTTAGGACTTGTTTCATCGTCATAATCTTCCCCCGAGAATGTCCCCAAGGCATCTTTAAAGACAATTTGGTTTTCTGTATTTGAACTGGTGCCTATTCTTCTAACATTGTTAGAATGGAATGGGTTCGTAATTCGTGTGGGGTTTTGCGGAAAAAGCACGTTGTAGATAGTGTCTACTACTGGATTTGCCTGGTAATCGTGGGTTACACTGGCAGGCAATGACTCTTCTGTACTATAAGCATTTGTACCATTACGGTATGCACTGTAGTTTTCCGGAAAAGTAATAAATACCCCATTTACTGAACCCCCTGCATTATCTCTGTTGTATCCATTGGTGAATATGCCATCGCTAAAAGTAGCTGCTGGGTATACATTTTTGGGCGTCAACACAATGGAGCTAATCTGAGCCCCAGCAAGATAGGCAAGGGCTGCACCATCTCCTTGGTTAGGGTTTCCACCCGTAGGAGTAATAGTAACTGTGGGCGTACCAGTATATAAGCTTCCAGGAGTTACTACATTAATTTTATCAATCCTTGAGCCTTTTAATGCCGTTACACTTGCGCCACTACAGCCACAAGGCGCAGCATTTACTAAGCTGCTAATGTCTACATCACTACCATATCCAGTGCCAAACGCTTTGACATTCACCCCCGCAACTACCCCGCCTACTACTGTTACCAATACCTTGGCAGTAGTAGTACCACCAGGTACGTCTATTTCGTGTGTACCATCGTTACATCCAGTACCTTTGGTATTAATAATTGCTTTGGCTATTTCATCAAAAGTTGGTCTAACCATTACTGCGGTGGCAGTAGCATTTGTACCACCTCCGTCAATCCCACCACTAATTGTTACTGTAGGTACAGAGGTGTAATATCCTCCATCTATTACTGGAATGTTGGATACCGTAGTATGGGCTAAGATGGGCGTGGCTGCAGCACCTCGCCCAGTACCAGTTGTGTCATTAATAATAATATAAGGAGTACTTGTATAATCAGCACCATTGGTTATCACATTGATGGCTGTAATTTCACCTACTGTTTCAGCAGTAGCCTTGGCTGCGATGGCACCATTGGCCACCCCAATGCCTATGCCAGGCTCAGGTGTTTGAATGGTGATGTTTGGTAGGCTCGTATTGGTATAGCCTGAGCCTGAGTTGGTAATAGAAATACTTTGTACACTCATAGTAGCTGCTATGCTGGCGTTATCTCCACCAACTGTAGTACCCCCCGAAAGAGACACGGTAGGAGGGGTGTCATAATTTAAACCACCAGAGTTGAGTGCTACTTCATTAATGGTCATTGTAAGCGATGCAGTTGCCTGAACTGCTCCGGTTGGTAAACTTAAAGTCACCTTGGGCGGAACAGCATAGCCACTGCCCCCATTGGTGACTACTACTTGGGTAACTACTCCATTTTCAACTACAGCATAAGCACTTGCGGTACCTGAATCGAAAGTTACTGTAGGAGCATTGGTATAATAGGCACCTCCTTGTTCTACATTTACTGAGGTTACTTGGCCTGAGGTCACATTAGCCGAGGCGGTAGCTCCAGGTGATTGAATGCTGATGTTAGGAGTAGAGGTGTATCCTTGCCCAGAGTTGTCTACTGTAATCGTTTTGATAGCGCCAGAAAGGTTGGCAACTGCATTGGCAACGCTGGTAGGTGCATCTGTGGCGGTGGGGGGAGCTGGAAAGTTAATGGCTGGAGCGGTTTCATATCCTGCCCCTCCTGTTCCTAAAGTAAGTGATTCAATGCTAAGGGTGGGAGTACAACTGGCACCAGTGCCTGGCCCGCTGATGGTAATACCTGTTGGGGCAGAAGTATATCCTGAACCTGGGTTGGTAATGGAAATACCCACCAACTGTCCACCTGAAATAACTGGGACAGCGGTAGCCTGGACAGTGAAAGTTCCACCTACGATTGTTACTGTGGTGGTGTTATCATAACCACTCCCTGCTACAAAATCTTTGGCTCCTGTAACCGTACAACTTATTCCGGCAATGGTAGCGTTTGCACTATTGTTAGTAGCAGAATGGTCAATGTCAATGCTTGCAATGGATGGCACTGTTACATAACCACTCCCACCTTCAGTGACAGTGTAGCCTACTACTTCGGCATCTAGTTTGGTAGAGGCAATGGCACCGCTTCCTCCACCACCAGTAATGGCTATCGTAGGGGCAGAAGAGTATTTGGCACCTGCACTGGTGAGGTTAACATTTTTAATACCAGCTTTTATTACTCCTGAGGCGCCACTTCCGCCGCCGCCAGTAAAGTTTACCAAGTTGGGCAGTACACTATACTCCCCACCATTGGTCATATACATGCCTGTTACTGGGCCTTTGATTATAGCTGTAGCTGTAGCCTGGGTGCCGCTGCCTGGAGGGGCAATGGTTACATTGGGGGCTGCTGTATAGCCTCCCCCTTGGTTACTTACATTTATTTTGGTAATACTTGCAGTTACTTCAGCTTTAGCTGTGGCGCCAATTCCACCACCACCTACTATGCTCACTCCAGTTTTGGCGCTGTAATTTTCACCTCCACCGCCTACAATAATGACCCCAGGGCTGAGTGTTTTTGCGGTAGAGCTTAAGTTTACTCCATCTGCATCAGTAAATTCTATCAGGTAATAACGTGCTTTGAGGGTTCCATTTACTTTAAAACTATAAGCATCGTTCCCTACCCCCATTCTACTTACCTTGGCGTACTTTGATACCGAACCAATTACATTTAAGGTGCCACCATCTTCTACCAATAGGGTTTGGGCACTCCTAATTTGGAACTGTGTACCCGCAGAAGTACTTAACTCCCCCTTGTCTTTGATCGTAATATTGCCAGTAGTGGCTATCAAATCTTCACTAAGCGTGATATGACGGTTATTTTCAATGATTACATCATTTAACACTTCAAAGTTATTATTACTACTTGCGATAGAGTATTTTACAATACCTGAAGTAACCGTAGTTACTGGGCTGGAAGGTTGGTAAGTTTGAGAGGTAATAAAATTAGTTGAGTTGTTATGCCCTGCGGTAGGCAGGTAAGCGTTTCTGGTAAATACTACTTTGTTAAACTTGACATTGCTGGCATCGAGTTGAATAACTCGCTCCGCTGTAGTATTAGGTATAAAATAAGTAGTACTTGAAGTAGGTATTAGGCTGCCTCCAGTTACTTTAAAGTTTCCTTGTACAGTGATAGGGCTTAAGTCAAAGTCTACCGACCCACCTTGCTGCTCATAGTCTCCCTGTATAACCAAAGGGCAGGTAGAGCGAATCACAAAGCCACCATTCAACATCAAAAACTTATTTTGAATAATTTGACTATAATAAGTAGCACCAGAAAGTCCTTGAGTAACCACTGTTCCACTTGCTTTGTCAATAGTGAGGTTATACAAAGCATTGGTTCTTAAACGAAGTTCTTGGTTTTCAGTACCATTTAACAACACGGTAGACCCATTAAGTGCTTCAAATATAGAAGAAGCTACTTCACCTTGATTAGAGCGTCCAAAGTTAGTAAAAAAGCTACCAGCAACATGTAAGTTACTATTGGTGCCTGCGTAAAACACACCACCAAGGTCTCTGTAAGATGATGCTCCCCCATTGATGAAGTCACCTCCAAGCGTCAGTGTTTTTCCATCTTCAAGGTAAGCCGAACGACGGTATCTTCTTCCATGCCACACTGAGCCATCCGAAAAACTGGTAGAAGCAAAGTACTCTAAGAAAAAATAGCCCCCATCTAAAGTATAATCATCATCTATTAGCAAGTTTCTGCTGCAAGTACTGGGTACATATACATCAAAATTGGTAAAACCTGCACTGCCTGGTATTTTGCTAGGGTCAGGGTCAATGGCCACATAAGCAGTAGGACTAAGTGACCATCCTAGGTTGTCAGGGGTACCATCAGCGTTTGAGTCTGACCATTTTCTAAATATTGAGGTATTATTTTTATTTACTTTGTCATGACTGCTTGCCATAGGAATTCCTTGTGGGCCTAACCAGTAAATAGGAGTGGGACCTGTCCAGATAATATTGGCATCGCCAGCTCCTCCGTCGTGAAGTTCACCTGTACGTGTACCGCCAGTTGATCCACTGGTTTTGTACATAGTGATGGTGTAAGCACCACTACCATTGGCAACTACGTTTCTAAAGTTAGGCGTACAGCCATTATTAGTACAAATAGATTGTCCACCAGTATCTCCAAATGATATTTTCTCTATTTGTATAGTTTGTCCAGTGTTGATGGTGATAAAACTAAGGTAAAAGCCACCAGTATTCATCGTACAATAACTAAAAGAAGTTACAGGGTTTGTAGCAGGGTCACTGTCGTGGTCTATGTCAGTAGCGAGCACTGAACCAGCGTAACACTTGAAGCCTCCATTACTATGGGTACCCCCTGTAGTGTTATCGGTACCTACGCCAGTACCAGGTAGCGCATACCCTGTATTACTACCAGTGATTAACTCAAATAAAGTGTATACAATGCGTACTGTAGCACCTGAGTAAGCGGCAATGCGGTAGTACTTACCAGGCGTACCATCACGGGTAATGTTTACATTTTGATCGGCAGTTCCTGAAGATTCAATGCTTCCACCTTTTCTTACTCTTAAAATAGTACCATAGGATGTACCACCAGTACTCATTTTTAAAATAGAATTTGGGCTTAGCTCAAACTTGCCATATACATTTATTTCATCTCCGTAGTTATAAGAGGTAATATTAGTGTTGCTTTGAGCAACACTTACTTTGTCTCCAAATAATAATTTGCGACTATTCAGACTAAATGTTCCTTGAGTGATAAGTAAATGTCCTAAGATTCGAAGGTTGTTACTTACATTGATAGTAAGGCGACTGGTAGCGTTGGCAGGGTTATAAATTACGTTTGGGAGTGCCAGTCCTACCCCTTCTGAGGGATTGTTGGCAAAGTTTTGTAATTGGTCGCTTGTTCCATTTCCGTTGAGGCCTCTGATGTCTTGGCTACTCTGCCCGTTAAATACAATGACAGGACGGGATTGATTAGCGTAGGCTGACGGTGATACTGAGCCAATATATAAACCTCCTCTGCTTTCTCCATCATTTGTTTCCGACGGGTAATACACGTTCAAGTCTTCAAGGCTGCCTCCCAGGTGCATGGTAATATCTTCTTTGTTGGCTAAACCTCCGTGCCACAAGTCTAAGCTTGCCCCCTTGTAGCTAACAGTTCCAACATCTGCATTGGCAATAAACAGTTTGCCACGAATGTTAATATCCGGATCATTGATTCGCCAAGACCACCCGTCTGAACCAGCAAAAGTTTGGTAAGAAGTATTGGCAGTGGCATTCTTTACCTCTACAGTTCCTTTATTGATAGCAAAGTTTCCAGTGCTTGCTAAAATTAAACTACCGCTCCCATCTACTACTCCAGATAATATAGGCATTCCATTATCAGTGTTTCTTACAAAGAAATCGTTGCCTTTCGATACTGATTTGTTAACCAAGATATTATCGAATGCACCAGAAGTAAAGCGACTAAAGTTGAGATAGGGGGTAAGAGCAGCAGACGCACTACTTACGTTGCTTTTGTTGTTTCCTGTGATATAAGAGTCAGAAGCACCTACAAAATTGATAGTGAAGATTCCGTTAGAACTAGTTTGTAGTTTGGTAATGGTTCCGTCTATGTTAATGTTTTTCTGAAGTTCTACCTGAATCTGCCCACTTACTATTACAAAATGTCCATTATTGGTGATATCCAGGTTACCATCAATTTTGGTAATGGGTGTTTCCAACATGAGTACTCCATCTGTGCCTCCTCCATTGTTGATAGTGACATTGCCAGCTACTTGTAGAGAGGAAGGCGAGCCAACACCTGAGCCTGCTTCATTGTAAAGAGCACCTCCATTAATGGTGATAGAAGCAGCCAATGGGTCAGTAGCTTGCACAAAATTGCCACTACAGGGAGCATTACCCACCGCAGGGGCGTTGGCATTAGTTGTAGCGTCTATACAGTAATTGGTATTGTTTGGGGGAATCCAACAAACAGCTGTACCACCAGGTATCACTACGTTTGTGTTAATATCTGGTATACCATTGTCGGGTACACTGGCGTGGGTAGGGTCGGCTGCGCCACCACTTACTGTCCAGCTCCAGTTAGCAGGGTTGTACCAGTTTTTTTCTTTTAGGTTTGTATAAAAACCTCCAGCCATTGCACCTGCTCCCGGGTTCCACGTGGCAACTATTTGCGCCTTGATTTGAGGAATAAAGAGGAAGGTAATGGCAAAGACTTTAAGGACTTTAATAAAGCGTTGGAAATTCATAGAAGCAATAGTTATTTATATAAGCATTTGTTAGTTTTTACAACACAAGGTTTGTTTGGCTGCTGGGGAAGGCAACTAAAAAACAAATATTCTCATTGTTTTTTAATGCAAGCATAAGGAAAGGCTTGACCTC
This sequence comes from uncultured Microscilla sp., assembly GCF_947493425.1. Classification (GTDB taxonomy): domain Bacteria; phylum Bacteroidota; class Bacteroidia; order Cytophagales; family Microscillaceae; genus Microscilla. The sequence continues at coordinate 44,261 of NZ_CANLRP010000032.1, forward strand.
TTATGTTTGCAAATCTAAACAATTTATATGTGTATAGTGTAGGGAAGCCCCTTTATGGGAAAAATGAAAAGGCTTGGGTATGTAAGTAATAGCACTTAATCCCCAATTTTGAAAGGAATAACAAGTGTTTTTCCGTGTTTTTTGCTGCATGTAATGTTGCCAAAAAAACGTTTTTGTGTGGTGTTTTTTTACACAAGTGGCTGCATTAAGTGCAGTAAAGTTATTTTTTACTTTGATAGATGTGCAGAAATTCATACAATATATTAATTAATAAGCTGTGTTAGTTTTATGTAAAATAATATACTTTGTCAAGAACGTATTTCTAATATATGAAGTCAGGAGTTATAAAAATGTAATATAGGCTGATCCCATTATTTTCTATGTGATGTTGAATTAGTACTGCTTTACGGAAATAAATTACTTTTAGTTAAAACAAAACGGAGTTAAACAAATTATATTCCATTTAACAGTTGTTTGATAGGAATAATTTGATAATACGTATTGATATTTTAATAATAATTACTATGTAGATGGGTATTTTACCTATACATGAGAGAATGCTAAAAAATGTAACCGGTGTTTTATTAAAAAATATTTGTACAATTATCTGTAGGTAGATGCCTTGTTGCAAAAATATAAACCATTACTTTTGTATTTGACAAAACTTAGAATACAACTAACCAAATGAAGATATTGATCCTATTTGTGCAGAGTGCTGTGTTATTATGCTGTATGGGCTGTAGTGCACAAAGCAACAAGAGTGTGAAGAGTAACCTGATTGATAGCTTGATGAAAAGCCAGCCAGATGCTTTTAGGCAAGTATTGCAAAATTCCAAAGTGTATGAATTACAGGTAATGTATACCCAGATAAATCGTGATACAAACAATACCCCCAGCTTTAAAACCTACCAATATAACGTAGATAAAAATCGCTATTTTTATCCGGCAAGCCTGGTCAAGCTTCCGGTAGCTTGCCTTACATTAGAAAAGCTAAATAAGTTAAAAATAAAAGGCTTAAACAAATATACAGTATTTGAGGTTGATTCTGTACGTGCACCCCAAACCCCTTTGAAAAAAGATACCACCACTGTGCATGGCAAACCTTTTCTTGCCCAAATGATTAAAAGAGCGTTTGTCGTAAGTGATAATAAAGCGTTTAATCGTTTGTATGAGTTTTTGGGGCAAAAGTATATCAATGAATCTCTTTGGCAAAAAGGTTATTATGATATCATGGTACAACACCGACTGGCTAACTCAGACTTTAACGAAGTATCTAATCGGTACACGAATCCTTTTAAGTTTTATAAAAAAGAAAAAGTAATTTATGAGCAAAAAGAAGCTTATAATGATATAGAATATCTACCGAAAGTAAAACAGCCGTTTAAAGGAGTTGCTCACATCAACAAAGAAGGTGAAAAAGTGAATAAGCCCTTTAACTTTTCGCTAAAAAATTATTTTTCACTTGAAACCATGCACCAGATGTTAAAAGCGGTCATGTTCCCTGCATCAGTGAGTCCTCAACAACGGTTTGATTTGACTGAGGCTGACTATCAGTTTTTGTATAAATGTATGGCAATGCTCCCACGTGAAAGTACTTACCCTGTATACAATAAACCTGAGCATACAGATGGTTTTATGAAGTTTTTGATGTACGGTGATTTGTTTAAAAAAAAGGACTATAAATCAAAAATACCTGCCCATATACGCATCTTCAATAAGGTGGGACTTTCCTATGGTTTTTTAGTAGACAATGCGTATGTTGTTGATTTTAAGAATAACATAGAGTTTATGATTTCGGTGGTAATCTACGTAAACAACAACCAGGTGCTGAACGATAGTAAATATCAGTATAAAGAAACAGGAATGCCATTCATGGTAAACTTTGGACAGCTCATTTATGAATACGAACTTACCCGCTCGCGTAAGTACAAACCCGACCTATACCGCTTTAGAGTAGGGAGGTAGTTTGCTACATTTTCCAATGTATAAATGCACTAGCATTTAATTGATCATCTTTTTTATATATAAAAACTCATTTTACCTTGATTATGGGTGAGATGACCAACTCATTACAGACAAATGACTTTGAATAAATCTATATTTTTTAGCCTTTGGGTTGTGCTTATATGTTCCAGTGCTTATGCTCAAACAGACAAGATAAATGACCTGCTAAAGCAGGGTAGGGTAGAGCACAGCAAAGGAAACTTCAACGAAGCAATTGCTATATTTCAACAAGCTTTAAAAATTGACAGTCAACACACGATTGCCACCTATGAACTTGCCAACAGTTACTACTCTAATAAAGAGTATGAAAAAGCCCTTAAGTTTAGTCAAAAGGTAATTGAAAAAAATAAGAGGTATCTTTTAGCTGCGTACCTGCTTACAGGAAGTTGCCTGACAGACATGGGTAGATTGCCTGAAGCCAACGAAGTTTTTGAAAAAGCTGCCCAAAAATATACACATCATTACCTTATTCAATATAACCTGGGTATTAACCATTATACGCTTAAAAACTATGGCAAGGCTTTAAAGTATGCCCAGAAATCAGCTTTTATCAAACCAATGCATGCCAGTAGCCACCTATTGTTGGCAGCCCTTAACGAAATAAAAGGCAGTAGAATAAAAGCTGCAATGTCTTATTATTTCTTTTTACTGTTAGAGCCCGGTTCTCCGCGTTCGGTAAAAGCTTTGGTAGAGTTAAAAGGCTTGTTAAAAATAATTATGAACAACGAAGGAGGGTCAATCCCTTCTTCCGATCCTTTTTTAATGACCAAGCACCGCTTGGCACAAGTAGACCTTAGCCGTAAGCGGAATGAAAGTAATATGGATGAGTTTGTGAATAAAACCAAGTTCTTCTTTAAAACTTTAGGGAGTGTCAATAGAAAAACACCTTATCCATCGGTATGGGGCGATATGTATGCACCTTTATTTTATCGCTTGGGGCGCTCTCGTCATATTACTCCATATTGCTATTTTATTCATCAAAAAGTAATTACCAAAGAGGTGAGAAAGTGGAATAAAGAAAAGAAAAACCAAAAGTCTACTGTATCTTTTCAGTATTGGATGGGTAAGCAGTTGTCTTCATTGTAAAATTAAGCAAAGCAGAGAATATTTATTGTAATGGAGGAATCACAAGAATCAAAAACAGTATTGGGGATGATAGCCTTGGAAAGTGCCATATTTCCCAAACCAGAAAAGTTTATTGAAGTATTTGAAGAAGATTGGGGCATCTCGTTAGGCTTGTCAGACTTGAATAGTAGTGAAAATAATGCTACAGTATTACAAGTAGGCAATCAAATAGTAGCTTTAATGTTTATAGATAAACCTGTGCCTTGGGTAGACCTGGAGCAAGTGTGTAAACTAGCCTATTACTGGCCTGAAGCCGCTGAAACTCTCAAGCCACATCAGGCACACATTGTTGTCAGTGTAATGTCAGATGAAGATGGTGTGACCAAGTACAACTTGCTTACTAAAGTAAATGCATCGTTACTTAAACTTTCGCCTGCTTTAGGGGTATATATGGGCACTCAAAACCTCGTGATGTCAACTGAACGATACCTGGAAGAAAGTGAACTAATAAAGACCAATGCTTTACCTATTTCGTTGTGGGTTTATTTTGGTTTGTATGCCGAAGATGAAGGCAAAATATCGGGATATACTTATGGTTTGAGCGAGTTTGGCAAAATGGAGTTAGAAGTTAGTCACTCAGAGCAAACCCTGACCGATATTTACGGCTTTTTGTATAATATTTCTCATTATTTGCTGGCACATAGCCCTGTGTTGAAAGATGGCGAAACTATAGGCATGACTGCCGAGCAAAAAGTAATGATGACCCACCAGCCATCAAGATATTTAGATAATGTAACTGTTATTGATTTAGAGTTTTAACCGGTTTGTTGTCAAGCGTGTGCAAAAAGTTCAGCACTTCTTGTTGAGATTTTTGCATCGCTTGTTGGTTTCCGTCAGAAGTGCCCCCCAACAAAAATTGGTATTGTGTATTTAAAATAGATTTACGCCAACTGTTTGAGGAGGTGGAAGGTGGGGAGTCTCCAAACCAAAAAAAAAATGCCCTGCTTGCTCGTATGCCACACTTTTGGCTTGCTTGGGTCTAAAGTTGGCCTCTAATTTATATAAAATTAAGCGTGCCATTTTTTCCGATCCCCACATTTTATCATCTTTGCCAGCGAGCAATAGCAATGGGCAACGAATGTTTTCTACCTTAATCATGGTGTTTTTTAGTACCTCTACATTTTTCAGTAGTGGGTCAATATATTTTTGATAAGTGACGATTTTAGTATTTTTATCTAGCTTTTTTACTGGAGCAAATGGCAGTGGTTTGTATTGGTAGCTCCAGGGTGCCTGGGTAGGTTGGGGGTCGTTGGAAGAGGTGATGCCTGGCAATAGCAAACAAGAAGGTGAATAGGCAATAATGCCATCAATGTTTTGATAATAACTGCCATACAATAAAGCCAGTTCTGCCCCTTTAGAAACGCCCAATAATACTATCGAGTGGTCTTTGTAAGCGGTATTAGCTTTAAGCCAGTTTACTGCTTTGGCCAGGTACTCTATAGGTATTTTGGATATTTTATCAGGAAGCACAGAAGGGGGAGCCACATAAGCAAGGGAAAACACGTCGTAACCCTTGCCCGCCAGTGCCAATAACGATGCTTTAGGCAAATGCCCACCCTCAAAACCTGACAAAGTAATGAGTACCGTTTTTTTGAGCATAGGAGTTGCTTTGACACCTGTAGGTAATATGTTTTTGTACAGCTCGCCTTTTATCCAACTCTCTTTGACAGGAATAATTCGTATGTTTTGATGTTTTTTTTTGCAAGTAATGCACAAAAACATCCCACATATAAATAATAGATTCTTCATTGTTGTGAATACATTTGAAAAACAAAAAAGGCAAACCTTGCGAGATTCTGCCTTTTTTTAGGAACTTGTTTAGTGTTTATGCTTTGAGAGCAAAAATCAAAAAGCTAGTACACCAGCTCCTAAATTTGTAAAGTCTATTTTGTGCTTTTTGCCCCCTGATTTCACTTCAAAAATATCACGTAGCTTTGGTTCCGATATGCATCGGAATTGTAAACTAACTCTGCTCAATTTTTAAAATTCATCAGAAAACAAAACACACTTAAATACTCTATTTACCTATTTAAGAGCAAGTGTACTAGTTTTGAATCATTTGTAGAAACCTTAAACAAGTTCTAGGAAAACCTGCCAGTAATTTACAACAATATTAGCTTATTTCGTTGCTTCGGTGGCATATTTCATAATGGTATTTTTGCCCAGCTGGTGCATGTGTACTTCATCGGGACCATCGGCAAGGCGAATGACCCTGGCTGCACCAAAAAATCCAGCAAGAGGGGTATCTGCGCTCAAACCCATGCCTCCAAACGATTGCATGGCTCGATCTACCACAGTTTGTGTCATATGAGGCGCTACAATCTTAATCATCGAAATCAACTCTTTAGCCCCTTTAGTACCTGCTTTGTCCATCATATCGGCAGCCTGAAGTGTAAGCAATCGGGCTTGCTGTATTTCGCACAAAGATTTCGATATGTCTTGACGGATGCTACTAAACGCGGCAATCGGACGACCAAATGCTTCGCGTGTTGCCACACGTTGGCTCATGAGCTCTAGCGCACGCTGTGCCATTCCAATCAAGCGCATACAGTGATGTATACGCCCTGGACCCAAACGCCCTTGAGCTATTTCAAAGCCGCGTCCTTCACCCAAAATCAAATGACTTTTAGGTACCCTCACATTTTCGAGCAATACTTCAGCGTGTCCAGCGGGTGAATCATATTCGCCAAACACAGACAGTGGGCGTACTATAGTAACTCCAGGTGTATTTTTAGGTACTAAAATCATGCTTTGCTGACTGTGGCGAGCTGCTTCTGGGTTGGTTTTACCCATCACAATAAAAATCTCACAACGAGGGTCCATAGCGCCCGAAGACCACCATTTACGTCCATTGATGACGTACTCATCTCCTTCGGCTTGAATAGAACATTGAATATTAGTAGCATCCGAAGAAGCCACTTCTGGCTCAGTCATCAAAAAGGCCGAGCGTATGTTACCCGCCAGCAGCGGCTTGAGCCAACGTTCTTGTTGTTCGTGGTTGCCATACTTTGCCAACACTTCCATGTTGCCTGTGTCAGGGGCACTACAGTTGAAAATTTCAGATGACCAAATCACCTTACCCATAATCTCGGCAAGTGGAGCATATTCTAAATTAGATAGTCCGGGGCTTACTTCACCATAGTTGGCAGGTAAAAACAAGTTCCACAGCCCCTTTTCACGGGCTTTGGCTTTTAAGTCTTCTAAGCCTGGCCACACTTTCCAAAAGTTTTCGGGAGAGTGTGTCCAATGGAAATAATCATTTTCTATTGGGTACACATGTTCCTTCATAAAGCCAGTAAGCTTTTCCTGAAGGGATTTCATTTTTTCGGTATAGTCAAAATTCATGAGTTTCTTTTTATTTTTGCTTGTTGTTAGCTACTTACGACTATTTCAAAGTGATAAATTATACAACAATTGTTGTTGCTCTTCGATGGCTTCCCTCATTTCTTTTTTGAGCCTTTGTACCAAGGTTTGCACGGGTACCACATCTTGAACAGAGGCAACACCGTGCCCCGCTGACCAGATTGTTTTCCAAGCCTTGGCTTCAGCCTGGGCAGCGTCCAACTCTTCCCCAAAGTTGATTTTTTTCTGATGATGCCACATATCTTTGGTAATGCCCATTGCCTCAAGGCTCATACGTAAAAAGTTGGCTGGTACTCCTGAAATGGCCGCAGTATATACAATATCGGCGGTGTTGCTCTGGATAATCATCTCTTGATAAGCCCTGTCTGCTTTGCTTTCGCTCACATTGATAAACCGCGTACCCATGTAGGCAAAATCGGCACCCATTTGTAGGGCAGTGGCTATATCGCGCCCGTTGCTTATGCATCCTGACAGGATGATTGTTTTGTCAAAAAAGCTTTTAATTTCGGCTACCAATGCCATGGGGTTTACAGTACCTGCATGTCCACCAGCCCCCGCGCTCACTAAAATAAGCCCATCTACTCCTGCTTCTATAGCCTTTTCAGCATGGCGGCGGTTGGTAATGTCGTGAAACACCAACCCCCCATAACTATGCACCGCTTCGACTACCTCAGCCACTGCCCCCAGCGAGGTAATGATAATAGGTACTTTGTGTTTAACGCAAACTTCTAAGTCTGCCTTAAGGCGAGGGTTGGTGTGGTGTACAATAAGGTTTACCCCATAAGGAGCTACTGGCTGCCCACCTTGTTTGGCTTGTTCCAATTCATTTTCTATCTCGGTTAGCCATTGGTCAAAACCCTCAGTACTGTGTTGATTCAAGGCAGGAAAAGTGCCTATGATGCCGTTTTTGCAACAGACAGTGACTAATTGAGTACCTGAAATTAAAAACATAGGGGCAGCAATTACCGGGAGCGATAATTGATCTTTGAATGGATTGTTTAGGCTCATGATTGATACTTTTGGGGTGAATTGGGTTATGAAGTAACTAAAAATCAGTTGTTTATCAGGCAGTTGTGCCTCCATCTACTGGCATTATGTGCCCAGTTACAAAGCTTGAATTGCTGGCACTAAGCCAAGCAATTGCTTCGGCTATCTCTTCTACTTTGCCGTAACGTTTCATCGGAATATTTGCCTTGAGTTTTTCTGCTTTATCACCAAAAAACTGAGGCTGAAATAAATTAGTAAGTGTAAATACCGGGCACACTGCGTTTATTCTAATATTGTGTTTGGCATATTCCATGGCTGCGGTTTTGGTCATGCCTACTACAGCGTGTTTGCTTGCCACATACGCCAGGTTATTGGGCAAACCGCGCAAACCTGCTACTGACGATACATTGACTATATTGCCACTGCCCTGTTTCATCATCTGTTGAAGCTCCATTTTCATGCAATAAAACACCCCAGTTTGGTTTACTGCAATTACCTTGTCCCAACTATCTACTGGATGCTCAGCGGTTTTTTTTTGGTTAAAATCTCCAATTCCAGCATTGTTAACGGCAATATCTATTTTGCCAAATTGAGCAACAGTTTCATTGATTAGATTTTCTACTTCGTCGAGTTTGGCAACATTGGCCTCTATAAAGCTGGCTTTCCCTCCTGCTTCGGTGATAAGCCTCACCGTTTCTTCTCCTCCTTTAGGGGCAATGTCTGATACGATGACTTGCGCCCCATTTTGAGCATAGAGTAGCGATGTAGCCCGACCAATGCCTGACCCTGCCCCGGTAATGATTACTACTTTGTCTTGAAATTTCATTGTGTACTTTTCTGATTGTGTGATTTAAGGCGATTGTTTTATGAGCTATAGACTAATTGCAAAACAATCTCTTGTAAAAGCTATATTCACGCAAATTATAATACTATTAGACAGCAACAAAATAAATTAGTATAAAAATACTAATCTAGTTTTTGGTAAGCTGTTTTTTACTAAAATTTGACTTGTAGCACTAAATTCTAAACGGACTGATGCAACTGCTTGATGACTTTGCTAATCTTTCGTTAAAACGCCAATTGTTCTTTGGCTTATAGGGTGTTTTTCGTTATATTAGAGATGTTTCGTTGTATTTGTTCTTGATGATTAATCGTTGTGTATGCAGTAACATTTTTGTTTTGCTATACACTATTTTCAACCCCATTATTTTTATGAAAAAATATGTTTACCATACACCCCGATTTTTAACCTCGCTCAAAAAAGTTTGCGTCGTTACATTGAGTCTGTTATTTACTCATTTGGTGCAGGCCCAGCAAAACTCTAAAGCAAAGGTGATAGACTCAGTCATGAACTTGCTTTATGCCAATAATCAGTTTAACGGTGCGGTGTTGGTCAAGGATAAGGGTAAGGTAATTTATAAGAAGGCCTTGGGTTGGAGCAATTTAGATAAAAGAGATACTTTAAAACTCTCTACACCCATGCGAATTGCTTCAGTGTCTAAGCAGTTCACTGCCATGGCTATTATGATTTTAAAGGAAAGAGGCTTACTTGATTTTTCTGATTTGGTACATCGTTATATTCCGGTATTGCCTTACAAAAACGTGACTATAGAAAATTTGCTGCATCATAATTCTGGTTTACCCGATTCTTTTGGAGAGTTAAGCGGGGTCACCCGGATGTTTGGTGCTACCAAGCTTATTAGCAACGATGACATCATTGCTTATTTGAGTGCAGTGCGTCCCAGAGTAAACTTTAAACCTGGCAAAAAAGCTAGTTACTGCAACACGGGGTATATTCTGTTGGCAACCATTGTAGAAAAGGTAAGCAAAATGCCTTTTGACAAGTTTTTGCATGAAAACATTTTCAAACCCTTACAAATGAACCACACCTATATTTATCACCCCAAGCGTAATTATACCAATGTATATAATACCAAAACTTATGACACTTTAGTAGTAAAAAGAGATACTATTCAGAAAAACGCAGATACTCGTATTGTAAAAAGTACTTTGCAAACCCAAGAGGTGATAGTGAGCAAAAAGAAAAAAAGAGCGTATGGCTACTATATTGACCGTAAATATGGTTGGCAGTTACTTGATTATCATCCTTATGATGGCATAGTAGGCGAAAAAAGTGTGTGCACCACGGTAGAAGACCTTGCCAAATGGGATGAAGCACTGCACAAAAGAACTTTAGTAAGTGACGCTACTCAAAAAAGAGCGTTTACAATGGCAGCCGTTACCAATAAAAGAAAATATGGCTATGGCTATGGCTTTAAAGTATATAGAAAAAAACCGCATGTGGTTTTTCACCATGGGCTTTATCGAGGGTTTAGAAGTTACCTGCAACACGACACCAAAGACAAAAGTTTTATTGTAATTTTGACTAACCGAGGATTGGGCTATCAAATGTATCCTATTTATGAAATGATTGATAATATACTGTATGGGCGTAAATTTAAAATGCCTAAAAAAGTTTGGATTGAGAAGCGTACTGCCAAGATGTTTAAAAAACGTTACTGGATCAACTATGATGAGCCAAATATAGGTGTGTTGAAGGCAAAAATAGACAAAAAATAGATGAAGGGGAGGGTGTAAGGCAATGGCTTTTTGAGACTGTACAAACTCCCCGTTAAATGCTAAAGTAGGATTTGTTGGCTTGTGATATGCTATGTAAAATGAACTTGTGGTGATGACAAACGTTATTAGATTTTGTTTATTTGGGTTATCCTTCCCTTCATAAATATAAAAATAATGAAACTAAAAGATCAGGAAAAACGGGCACGAATAAGACAAGTAACTATAGATATTGTGGCTGAACAAGGCATTGCAGGAGTAAAAATGGCTTCAGTAGCAAAACGTGCCAAGGTAGTACCCTCTACTTTGTATACTTACTACAAAAACAAAGAAACCCTCATTGTATCTACTTTTACCTACATAGCACAACAAATGACCGAAGAGCTTAACCTGCTCTTTGAGCCCATCCAACCCTTTCGTAAGTTACTCTGGAACCTGTTTGAACAAGCCATTGATTACAAGCTCAAACATCATAAAGAAGATGTTTTTTTTAAAATGTTTATTGTATCTCCTTACTTCGACAAAGCAACTCCTGAAACAAAAAGAGCCCTTGAGACTGCTGCCCGGCAGTTGATGGAGTTTGGCAAAGAGCAAATGATTATAAAAGCTGAAACTCCAGATATGGTTCTTATTGCTGCTTTAGATGGCATCATTGATAAATTGGTAGATTATCATTACAAAAACATGCTGACACTAGACGAAGCTATTATCCAGGCAGGGTTTGATGTTTTGTGGGATGCTGTTACTTGACCTTATTTGCAAAGCTTTTGGTTCAGTCAGGAGCCACCTTTCGTTTAGTTTATCACTTATATCTTCTTGAGTTTACCACATGATTTGCGTTAATTTGCCTAATTACCTGCTCACCTATAGCAATGCAACAGGTGGTAAGTAAGCCGTTGTGTGACACCAAACCTTATCCATTCTTTTGTGTATAGTTTGTCGCAGGTAATTTACTAATTACTATGTCTAACAAGCAAGTATAATAGGTTTACTATGAGTGGGTTATACTTATAACTTATTGCACTGACACGCATTGGTATCCAATACTTGCTGTTATTTAATATACTACAACCACGCATTATATCATGAAACGAAAAAAAATATTTTATGTAATCCTCTTAGCACTGGTAACAGCCATTTCTACCTTTTTATTTACACATGCTGCTGCGACTACTTATGCCGTTGGTTTGGGGGTCATTCTGTTGAGCTTAACAGTTTTGTGGCTGGTGAGTCTCACAATTAAAGATGCTTCTATCATTGATGTTTTTTGGGGGTTAGGTTTTTTTATCATTGCTTGGTTATACGGTTCCCAAGTTGGTTTTGAGCTCTTAAGTACACGCAACTGGGTATTGCTCATGATGGTCACTATCTGGGGCTTGCGACTTACCATATACCTGGCTATTCGTAACCTGGGCAAAGGCGAAGATTACCGTTATGTGGCTATGCGCAAACAGAATGGGAAACATTTTTGGTGGATTTCGTACTTCCGGGTATTTGCCTTGCAAGGCTTCCTTCTCTGGATGATTTCGGCAGTATACTTACCTGCACTGTCTGTTTCCGGAAGTTTATTATTGCTCGATTATCTTGGAATTTTGTTCTGGAGCATAGGTCTGTTTTTTGAGGCGGTAGGTGATGCGCAATTGCGCAGGTTTAAGCAAAATCCTGCCAACCACGGCAAAGTAATGGACAAAGGCTTATGGCGTTATACCCGACACCCCAACTATTTTGGTGATGCGATGGTTTGGTGGGGCTTTTTTATGTTTGGCTTAAGCCAATGGCAAGGGCTATACTTTATATTTTGTCCATTGATCATGACCTTGTTTTTACTCAAAGTATCAGGAGTAGCTTTGTTGGAAACCAAGCTTAAAAAAACCAAGCCTCAATATGCCGAATATATTAGAAAAACACCTGCGTTTATACCTGGCTTGCCTAAGGAATAAGCAATGTAAGGAATGACCACTGAAGCCTCATTGAACGTAGCTGGAATATTAGGTGGGCTTGATGAAGCAAAAAAACTGCTCCAACCTCAGTTTTTTTGCTTTGACATGTCCTTTATTTTATTGGAAAACTAAATTTAAACGAGCTGTTTTTTTTACTTCATTTTTCATTATTTTTGAGCCTCGATAATGGAGCTACATTGCTGTTTAAATCAATGTAACAGCTTCATTGTGAGCACCCTACCCATTGCATAAATCACTCAATTGACATGTGAGACGGACAGGAATTGATATATAAACTATCGGAAAATACACATAACACACGATTTAAATGGATAAAAGCACGCATTATATTTCCAGCGAATGGCTTTCGCTAGACCAGGTAAAACAGGTTTTGAATCAACAAATTGCCCTTTCTGACAACGCCCGCGAACGAGTTGTGCAATGTAGAAGCTACTTAGATAATAAGCTTGCCAAAGAAGATACCCCCATTTATGGCATCAACACAGGGTTTGGTTCTTTGTGTGACCAGGAAATAGACAAAAAAGACCTTGCTCAGTTGCAGGCAAACCTCGTAAAATCACATGCCTGTGGTACAGGCGATGAGGTTCCCCAGGATATAGTAAAAGCGATGCTTTTGCTCAAAGTACAGTCTTTGTCTTATGGGCACTCTGGTATAGCGCTGAAAACCATACAACGCTTGATTGATTTCTATAACCATGATGTTATCCCAGTAGTTTATCAGCTGGGCTCTTTGGGGGCTTCTGGCGACTTGGCTCCTTTGGCGCATATAGCCTTGCCTTTGTTGGGTTTGGGTGAAGTATACTTTGAGGGTAAAGTACAACCTGCTGCCCAGGTATTGGCTCATTTTGGTTGGGAGCCCATAGAACTTCAGTCAAAAGAGGGACTGGCTTTGCTGAATGGTACCCAGTTTATGAGCGCGTTTGGCACGATTTGTTTGCTGCGTATAGACCAATTACTGAAAGCCTCTGAAGTAATTACAGCCTTGTCGTTTGATGGGTACGATTGCTTACTTTCTCCTTATAATGATCTTATTCATCAGGCACGTCCTCACCCTGGGCAAATACAGGTAGCCAAAAATATCAGAGAGTTGTTAGAGGGTAGCGAAATTGCTCAGCAGAAAAAGCCTTATATCCAAGACCCTTACTCGTTTAGGTGTGTGCCTCAAGTACATGGCGCTACTTACGATGCGCTTAATTATTGTCGTGAGGTGATTTTGCGTGAAATTAATTCGGTGACTGATAACCCAAATATTTTCCCTGACGAAGATAAAATCTTATCAGGAGGTAACTTTCACGGACAGCCGCTTGCCTTGGCACTTGATTTTTTGAGCATTGCTGTGGCTGAGCTTGCCAATATTTCGGAGCGCCGTACGTACACGCTTATTTCGGGCAAACGCGATTTACCTGCTTTTTTGATTGCCAGCCAAGGGCTTAACTCTGGTTTTATGATTCCTCAATATACTGCTGCTTCTATTGTAAGCCAAAATAAGCAACTGTGTACACCAGCCTCTATCGACTCTATTGTATCGTCGAACGGGCAAGAAGACCACGTAAGTATGGGAGCTAATGCGGCTACCAAAGCCCTAAAGGTAGTGCAAAACGTAGAGCGGGTACTTGCCATAGAGCTCATGACTGCTGCCCAGGCAATAGAGTTTCGCCGTCCAATGCGTACTTCCAAAAAGCTGGAAAAATTGATGGATGATTTCAGAGCAAAAGTACCATTTGTAGAGGATGATAAGGTAATGTATACTGAAATAGACAAAGCCCTGAAATTTGTGCAAACACTGTAGCCAACAAGTGAACAGCAGCACGCAAAAAAGAAAACATTTTTGCCTGCTGCTAAAAAACTGCTTTTTTTGTTACAAAAAATAATACTATTGTCTCAATTCTTCCATATCTTGAATAAGCCTTTCCAACTTACACAAAACCCGCCCATACATTAGTTTTACATCAAACATATAAATTCGCTTGCCAAAATAAGTAAGTACCAATGTAACAATTATAACAAAGGTGAGTGGGTATATAGGCACACCATTGATGCTATAAAATAGGGTAGGAAATTTGGTGGTAAGTCTCTCCAGTTCTCTTGCACTAAAACTGGAAAACCAGGTTCCGGCAACCATTAACAGAAAAAATACAGGGTAAATAAAACGATACATTCTTGTATAGGACGCAATGACCTGTTTAAGCTGCCGGTCAAACGTTTTGAGGTATTCGTAACTGCTTGTGCTCTGATCAATTTTTTGAAGCTTTTTGGCCTCTCGATAACTGGTAACTACTAACCAGTTTAGCAGCAAAAATGCCGATAACCCGACATAAAAAGCTCCCGATATGGCATAGCCTACAAAGGCTACTACCGACGAGCCGATAATAAACAAGAGGTTGAGTTTGAATGCCCGGCGAAACTTAGCTACTATGTGTTGCGATTTTTTATTGTACAAGTCATTCACCCTTGGAGCGACCAATGCCTGATCGTCCAGAAAACCCTCTTTCCAGATTGATTCAATTGATTTTTCCATCTAATATTTTTTTTAATCGTTCTTTGATCCGTTTAATGCGCACCCCAATATTGTTGGTATTGGAGCCTATAATTTCAGCAATTTCTTTGTATGATTTCTCTTCAAGGTAAAGCAGAATCACTGCCCGGTCAATCTCTGAAAGCTGCCTGATGGCATCATATAATTGATTAAGCGACTCATTCTCAAAAGCACGGTTTTCCTCGGTAAACTCTGCTGGCAAGTAGTCTGAGGCAAATTGCTGATGGCTGTTCTTTTTCTTTTTAAGCAAAGTCAAGCATACATTCAGCGATAGTCTGTATATCCAGGTAGACCATTTGGCGTCTTGCCGGAAGTTGTCACGGCTTCGCCAAATCTGAAGACATACTTCCTGGTAGTAGTCTTCAAAATCTTCTTGAGTATTGGTATATGCCCTACATATTTTAATAATGATAGGGGCAAAAGGTAAAATAGAGGAGGTGTAAAAGTCGCTGCTCACTATAAACTTTCGGTTGTTTAACTGTTTAGTGTCTCAAGGCAAGTGTTTATTACAGTAGGGGCTAAAAAAAAGAAGTAGGAGATTGATTTATAAGGAATGGTGTAAAAATAAATTTCTATAGTTTAATAAAATATTTTGTTGCTAGACGCGGCAAAAAATCGGCTAATAGCATCGCTATTCGGCTATTTTTTAACAAAGTATAGCCTCAAAAGATAAAGTTAAGAATGTAAATTTATTTTGGTACCATTCCTAAGCTAAACTGGCTGCTTGGTCGATGGAGTGATATAAAATAAAAACTCCCTACTTTCGATGGTGTACAAAGGAAGTAGAGAGTTTTGTGTTGCCTAAATTGTCCTCTAAAATGAGTAAACTTATGGTCTTAGCAGGATGTCGTGTCCTCCCTGGTTTGGACTAAATGTGATACTTCTTTTATACTTCTTCTGTTTTTTGGGGACTAAATCAAGGCTTGTGTTTTTGTACTTGTCATAGTACAGTTTCATCATCGCGATGACATCCTTGTCTGGTATATTGTAAGCATTTTTTAGTTCACGCCAATGAGCTGCAAGATCTTCAAAGGTAATGGTAATAAAGCCACCATCGTGAGGAGTGATAAACCGGGTATTGCTGCTAAGCTTTTTTACGTTGTTTCGCACACACTGAAAACGAGGACCCTCACCGGCAAGCTTGGCTATACTATCAAAATGTTCGCGGTGTTCGGTTAGTTTTTCTTTAGACGATTTTTTACTTTGATCGCTAGGGTGTTGCTTAATGATATCCATCAAGTTTCGCCCACCAGTTTTCTCGTGGTTTTGGTCAAAAGCATTGTAAATATGCGCATCGTCCATGCCCTTGTTTCCATAATCAGCCCTGTTATTTCTTCCACCATTATCTTCATTATGTCCTCTGGCGCCGCGCATGGCATCATAGTCGAGGCTACGACTGTCGCCACGTGTAATGCCTCCTGGCACCATTTCACTATATACCCCCTCGTCTATAATTGCAGTAACATACCCATAGCTTTCTTGAGCAAAGTTATAGCGTATGGCTAAACTTTGTACTCCCTGTATACTACGGTATTTGCTTTGCAGCGAAACTGTATAAGGTTCAAGCTTATTCTTGATTACATTCTTATCTCCTCCATTTACAGTACTTGGAGTTTTCCCGTTTCTGTCTATGCCCTGTTTACTGCCACCAGCCAGTCTCCATACATTTTTCATAGACATAAATTTACTACTGCTGCCAGCACTCACCTTGGTAGTACCTATAAATTGCGCGGCAGCTTGTATTGCCTCGGATTTGTCTTTAGCTACTCCTTGTAATGGTACCATATAGCCATAGCCTTTAAAGATGCCTTTCACCAAACGTATATCAGCGTTTATTTTTTTATGAGGAATGTTTGGTCCTTTAAATAAGCCATCAGCAGTTTTGAGCTGTAATACCTGGTTGGTAGTACCGTTGTGTTGCGACAAATCTGATGTAGTATCGCTTGCTTTCCTTTGCAGCGGAGTATTCATCATTTTGTCGGCAGCAGCTTCGCGGGTGGTATCTACTACCTGCCCATTGACAACCCTATCGCCTTTTGGGGTGCCGTTCTTGGCGTTGTCTATGGCGTGTCCTACCTCATGTTTAATGTTCGTTTCGGTATCTTTGCCAGGGGCAAAATCTATCTTGTTGCCCTGTATGGTAGCTTCGGCACCTACCGACTTTGGAAACGAAGAGTTATGATTAAATTGAAGTTTTGAAGTGTCCACTCCATATTGCTCCCCCATAGACTGAGAAATTGATTCTGCCTTGCTTTGAGTTTTGCGTTGTATAGGTTTTTGACGTGCCTGGTGAGGTTTATAACCTTGCGAGCGTTGTACGGGTTGATGTTTTGTTTGTATGGCAGAGAGCTGTCCTTGTTTGGCTTGAGTAGCAAGGTCTTGTTGAGCCTTGGCTTGTACGACAGGCATGTCCTGACTATTTTCCGCATTTCCTTTCTTGTTGTTAGATTGAATTTGCATAAATTATGGGTTAAGATTTACTATATTATTAGCAGGGTTAATTCACTAAGTGAAATTAACAGAATATACATAACAA
This sequence comes from uncultured Microscilla sp., assembly GCF_947493425.1. Classification (GTDB taxonomy): domain Bacteria; phylum Bacteroidota; class Bacteroidia; order Cytophagales; family Microscillaceae; genus Microscilla. Next base: position 61,350 of record NZ_CANLRP010000032.1, read on the forward strand.
GCCTGAAGAGTTAATCTTGTACCCTATGCAATGAATATTTTTATAAATAAATTTTCTAGGTGCATTTGTTTGGGGTGTTTCATAATAAGTTTTAGATAATTTTGTAACGTCTTATACAGTATTGATATACCCTCCCTGGTATACCAACCTTATCCTTAAAAGAAACACTTTGTGTGCCTTTGGTTGAGTTTAACCAAATTCAATTATAAATTGGGTACAGGAAGGCTACAGATGTACTTTTATTCAGAGTTGGTCTGATATTTTTAATGAAAAACCTCTCTTGCGAGGCTATTACCTAAAATCTGATTTCGCCAAAAATATTTCTATTTTTCCTGTAAAAAATATGAAATAAATTCACGATCATTGGCAGATAATCATCTAAAAATTATAATTATGGAACGAATTGTAATTAATTGGTTAGAAACCAATTACGACGACATGGACTATGAAGAAGACGCTTACTTTTATGCCCTTCTCGACGAAGAAGATGAGCTTGTGTATATAGGGAGTGTCTATGATCAAGAGATTCAGGATGGTATTGAACGCAATATGCGGGATTTTGATCTGAATACTGAAACTACTGGAATATTTATAGGGTATATCAACGACATGACCTATGAGCGAATTAGTAAGCAAATTGTGGCTGATGCCAAATGCCTGATGATTCATCTTTACCAGCCTGAGTATAACACACAGTGTAAAAAAAGCTACACTGGACGTCTGGGTTTTGAGATTATATCAAACGATTTGTTTGAAGAAATCAGCACCATTAGTTGTGGCGATGATGAGAGTTTTTGGGCAGATGGCGAGGTGGTTGAGTATGAGTAGATCTAAGTCATTTAGCTAAAGCAAAAAAAAGCAAAAGACCTGGTCTTTTGCTTTTTTATTTACATATTTTTTAGGCAGCCTTTTTAAAAAAAAGACTATAAACTTGTACTACATTCCTAGTTTTGCTAAACGGAAACCTACACTCAAAGAAAGGATTCCCATAAAACCTTTTACATCATTGTTTTTGTAAACACCAGTAATAACAGGCATAGAATAACGCAGATCAGCTTCTAAGCCCATTGGTAGAGTAAAACCAACACCTGCTTCAACTCCAATGATAAAAGGTCTTACCTCGAAGTCGCCAGCATCAGAAGATAATAAGTTTTGGGTACCTTCACTGTTGATAGAAGGGAGGTTAACATCACCTATCTGTGAACTAACTTCACCTGTGGTTTCTTGTTGGGCTCTGGTTACAAATATGAAAGAAGGACCTGCGTAAGCTCTTAAGGCGCCTACTTTTGTACCAAGTAAGATAGGAATATTAAAAGCATCCATCGTAGATGTTGTTCTAATATTATTTGTAAGAGAAGCAGAACCTGCTGAATAAGTTTGAGTGTTTTTTTGATTTAGTCTGAATTGACCATAGTTAAGCTCACTTTGTAAAAATAATCCTCCAAAGTTGATGCGAGCTACTCCACCGAAGACATACCCCAAGCCCATGCCATCTTGATCGTTCTTGAATTCCACAGGGCGACCTTGTGAGGTATTGGCAGGGAAAGTAGTATTGCCACCAGTCAATGTTATACCACCACGCAATCCAATACTTATGCCTTTTTCGTCATTGTTTTGTGAAAAAACAACTCCAGCAGTCATACAGATTAACGCGATAATTAATAAACCTTTTCTCATAAATAAAATATGTTATGTTTTAAATGTGATTAAAATATGTGTTGTAAAAATCGTTTTTCTTTAATGTTATACAAAAGTAATATGTAATCGTTAAAGTGCATAATTTTAGAGTAATTATTCTTTATTAAAAATTTATTTTGATTATTTTTTGTATTTTATCCTTCTGTACAATATTAAGTGATGGTACTCCAGTATATCTCCCATTTCTGGTTTATCTCAAGTGATTTAAGGATA
>NZ_CANLRP010000033.1 GCF_947493425.1 uncultured Microscilla sp.
AACATCTTTTCAAAGAACTTGTTACCTCCACATTTGAAGGTAATTGGAATTGGCAACGTTATTGCTCAATCTATTTTTCCGATATCTTTAAAAGCATTTTTCGTTTCAGAAACGGAGTGCAAAGTTACAAGCCTTTTCCTTATTTCCAAAAGCTTTTAAAAGAATTTATTTAAAGATTAAAACTTCCAAATAAACCCCTATTTTTTCGGGTGACAAAGGTCTGAATTTTAATTTTAACTTCCTAATTAAATTAGAATTATTTTAACCGAATTTAATTTTGAAAATCAAACGTTTTGAAGAATTTTGCACTTAAATACAAAAACAAGTCAAAACAAAACAGACGCTTCATTCAGTAATTCAAAATCAAAACAAACCATTGTTTATTTTTCGGAGTGCAAAGGTGCAAGCTTTATTTTTAATATCCAAACTTAGGGTAAAAAAATTGCGATCTTTTTTGATCGCTGTCGCTTGACTTTATTACTCAACTATTCAAAACAAAAACAAACCATTGTTTATTTTTCGGAGTGCAAAGGTGCAAGCTTTATTTTTAATATCCAACAACTTGAACAAAAAAATAACGGTAAATTCTACCGCTCCATTTTTTACACTTTTTCAACTCCTTCAAGACAAATCCCCTTTGAAATTTGTGAATGCAAAGGTAAGACTTTAATTATTAACTGCAAGCATTGGTTAGATATACTTAATTACAACCAAGTGCTTGTACGCCACCTATTGTTCTATTGAACAGGATTTACATTTGACCATTAGTAAATCCACAAAGCTACTCTATCAAACAAGTGTTTTGTTTCTCCGGAACACTTTATTTTTTCCATTTCGCCTATTTTTGTTAGACCACAATGACATACAACATAAACTTACCACAAAGCCAGCCTCTTTGCAACGTTGAGTACTTATTACAAGCAGGAAAGTACCAAGAATGATACAGATCAGAGAAGAAAACAATATAAATCTGCCATCACTTATTGAAAATCAAAGAGTTCCGAAAACTGTATAGTGCATTTGGACTGTAAATTGACTTACTTTACCTTATAGATCATGTATTTTTTACATAACTCAAAACAACAATTTTAATTTAGAACAGTATTTGTGAAGGTCAAGGTTATGCATAACCTCCTTATTGGTACTGCGTATAGAGAATACAAACTTCATTAACAATCGCACCATACTATGAATCTAAAATTCCTATCTATAATTTTGATTTGCTCCTTTATATCAAACACGTATGGACAAATTCTAAAAAAAGAAAAAATCTATACTCTTGATAAGAATGAGTATGTAGCCCATGAGGAGAATTCTTTGGGTTTGTATCAAGATGAATTGGGTTATATTGTAGTAACAGCTGATGTAAAGGACTTTAGCAGGAGTTATCACATTAAAGGCAAAAAATATGGTCCTTTTAATCGAAGAGAGTTGGCAAAACCTGTATTTAATTATGATAACTGGGGATTCATTGACTCTAAAGATGAAACAAGTTACGTGATTTATACTGGGAAAGAGCTAGGCGTACATGAATTACCGTTTTATCCTGTAGGTTTAAAAATCAGGGGCAACTCATGGGCTTATGTTTTAATTAACCAAGCAGAGGGTACTACAGAAGTTGTAATTAATGGTAAAAAACGTGGTCCATACCTTTCATTACAAAACTATCATTTGAGTAAAAACGGTAAAAGGTGGGCTATTATATACAATAACCGTCCGGAAGAGCATTATGTGGTATTTGATGATGGCAAAACAGCGGGACCTTATGCAGAAATTATTGATTTTCAGTTTTTAGAGCCCAACAGGTGGGTGCTCACTGCTGAACCTAAAGACTCTCCTACTAAAATACTGGAGGGAGGACAGAAGGTTAAACAGATTATAGTAGAAACCAGTAATGGTGTAGTGGGCACTTATGAACGGGAGTTGCTCAACAACCCTAATTATGACTGTGATAACCTTATTGCTAGAGGGAGCAATTATGGCTTGAACATTATTAAGGATCAAAAAATTTACTATTTGGCAAACGACGAGTTATATGGTCCTCATGAAGGTTTGGTACAACAAGTAGATATGGGTAAAAGCTATAATCGCTTCAATTTTGTGGTGGGTAAAGAAAAACGTTTTTATATAAAAGGAGAAAAGGGGTTTTCACGTAATGTAGAGATGTTTGCGGTAAGTGATAGCCGAAAAAATGTAGCTATAATAAAAAGGGGCAGTGGTATTAAAGATTCATTAGTAATGAATGATAAATACTTTAAGGGGTTATTTGATAAGATTGCTTATGTAAAATTCGCGCCTCAGAGTGAATCTTGGTGTTTGTTGAGTAAAAGTAACAATGGCTATTATCTCCATTTTTCCAACAAGAAAAAGCAAGGTCCTTTTAATATTGATGACTCGCGAGGTGTACCACAGGTAATGCTAGGTAAAAATTGTGAGAACTGGGCAATGACTTATAAGGACTCGAAAAGCAATGAGATTAAATTAATTGTAAACGGACAGGAGAAAAAAGATAAATTTATTGGTAATATAGCGATTACTTCAGAAGCTGATAAAGAGTATTTTTCTTGGTTTAGTTTAGAAGACAAAACCGTGTTTCTAAATAAGCTGTTACTAAAATAGAAATAAGTACTTAGTTATTATTAATTATATACTACTGAAAACCTCCATAATATTGGGGGTTTTTATTGTTAACATTTAATGGTTAGATCAAACCACGTGATTTGAACTCAAGGTATTTATTAATTGTATTGACAGTTAGGCTTTGAGGAGTGGATAAGACTGCATGTACTCCACACTTCCTCAATTCTTTGACTATGAGTCTTTTTTCAAAGTCAAACTTTTCTGCAATTGTCTTCATGTACACCTCTTCAGTTGAATAAGCAGGCGCTTCAAGTAAACTTCTAAGTTCTGTATTTTCAAACAAAACTACGAGTAATAGATGGTTCCCAGCTATAGCTTTTAGGTATGGAAGCTGACGGGTAAGTGCTGACTCAGACTCGAAGTTGGTAAATAATATAATGAGGCTGCGGTGTTTGATTTTTCGCTTGAGAGTAATATATAGTTTCTCAAAGTTTGACTCTTTGAACGCTGTATTCTGTTTATAAAGCACTTCTAAAATACTTTGCATTTGTGCCAGTCCCTTTCGGGCAGGGAGAATAGATTCTATTTGGCGATTGAAAGTAATTAAACCGGCTTTATCATCTTTATTCATTGCAATGCTAGATATCACCAAGCTTGCATTGATGGCATAATCTAATAAGCTCATTTGCTCAAAGGGCATTTTCATTACCCGACCTTTATCTACTATACAATACACCTGTTGTGATTTTTCGTCTTGGTAATGGTTTACCATCAAGTTGTTTCGACGGGCGGTAGCTTTCCAGTTAATGGTTCGTATATCGTCACCTTGTACATACTCTTTAATTTGCTCAAACTCTTGGTTATGCCCTACTCTTCTTATTTTTTTGATGCCAACCTCAGTCAAACGGTTAGAGATGGCCAATAACTCGTACTTACGCATTTGTAGATAAGATGGGTAAACTGGAATCATTTGCTGCTGGGCAAAACGGTAGCGCCTAGCGATAAAGCCTATTTTGGTAGAGATGTATAAGTTCAAGGCTCCAAATTTATACTCCCCTCTTTTGACAGGTCGTAGTTTATACTCCAAGGTTTTGCTGGCTCTTGGTTCAAGGGTAGTTTGAAAGAGAAAGTTGCGAATTTGAAATTGGTGTGGGATTTCATCAATGATTTTGAGAAAGGTAAGAAAGCTGTAATGGTTTTGTATGTGCAACTGTATTTTATTTTCATCGCCATTAGAAAGCTTTTCATTGGCACTGCGTGCACCTTTCAATCCATTACGAATACCATATATTAAGAGTAAATCTATGAGACAAAGTATGCCCAATACCAATAGTGCAATTTTGGCAATGCCTACTAATGCCTGTACAATAAACCCCAGTGCAAATAACAATACAATGCATATAATGACAAGGAAGAAGCGATTGTTTAGATAAAATGACTGGAGAAACTTCATGAGTTAATTATAAAGGTGGCTAACGTGGAACTTCTACACTTTGAACAATGCGCTTAATTACTTCACCTACTCCTAGTCCTTCCATTTCTTTTTCAGGGGTTAGAATAATACGATGTCGTAAAACTGGAGTGACCACTTTTTTTATGTCATCAGGCTGCACAAAATCTCGCCCTTGCATGGCAGCACCTGCACGTGAACTATTAAGAATAGCTAGGGATGCTCTAGGCGACGCTCCTAAAAATAATGCATTATGCTGTCGGGTTTGGCTGACAATTTCGGCGATATACTTGACAAGTTCAGGCTCTACATGAATTTCTTTCACTTTTTGACGAAAGCTTTCTATATGCTGGGTTGAAAGAATAGGTTGAACATCATTAAATTGAGACAAACCTTTACGGTCCAAGGCTTTAGTTAAAATAATTGTTTCTTCTTCTAGAGAAGGGTAGCCTACATCAATTTTAAACAAAAAACGATCAAGTTGAGCTTCAGGCAAGCGGTAGGTGCCCTCTTGTTCTATTGGGTTTTGGGTAGCCAATACGATAAACGGTGGCTTCATTTGATAGGTAGTACCATCAAAAGTAATTTGCCGTTCTTCCATCACTTCAAACAATGCCGATTGAGTTTTAGCTGGTGCACGGTTTATCTCATCAATAAGGACAAGGTTTGAAAATATAGGTCCTTTTTTAAATTCAAACTCTGTACTTTTTTGATTATACACTGATGTACCCAATACATCAGAAGGCATTAGGTCAGGGGTAAACTGAATTCGGGAAAAGTCAACAGATATGATTTTGGAAATTAATTTAGCAGTAAGTGTTTTGGCAACACCAGGTACTCCTTCTATCAGCACATGACCATCAGTTAATATAGCTGTAATGAGTAGTTCTACCATATCAGGCTGCCCTACTACAACTTTACCTATTTCTGATTTGATTTGTAACACAGCCTCTTTCAGTTGCTCTAAATCTACTCGGTTTTCGAACATAAGTTTGACTTGCGGTTAAACGTTGGTTGTGTAAATATATAAACTTTTGACTGAAAACAAAGCTGGTGTTTAGTAATAAATGGGTGGGTTAATTTTAGGTTTAGGCTTTTGTAATGATGTAAATGACACTAGAATAGTTATGGTTATTTTTCTTTGCCCATTGGTTTGAACTCCACCCTTGTAATACAGCTTTTAGGTAATTGTTTTTACCTGCTTGATATTTTTGGCTAAGCAAACTTATATAGTATGAATCATAAGGCATAGGCAAGTGTTGTTCTACCTTGAAACCATGCCGCTGAAATAAAGGGGTGATCGTTTCGGGGGTAAAATGATACAAGTGGCGTGGAACATCGTAAGCAGCCCAGGCGCTTTGGAACTGATTAGCTTCGTGGGCATTGGCATTGGGTACTGCTACTACTAGTACTCCTTGATTGGTTAACAGTTGATATAAGCGCTGGATGATTTTGTCTATTTGATGTACATGCTCTAACACATGCCACATAGTAATTACACTAAATTGGTTGGGCTTGATTTGCTCCTCGAATATATCAGTTAAAATATCTATACCTACATTTTCGGCGGCCACTGCTCTGGTTTTTTGGTCTGGCTCACAACCTGTCACTTGCCAGCCATCACTTCTACAGGTTTTTAGAAAGAACCCTGTTCCACAACCTACATCCAGCATATTTTTAGGCTGCTGTTTTACCAATTTATTCACTAATTTAAGTTTGCTCTTAAGTGCTCGATTACGCACAATGTGGTAAATGCGATTAATTAATCCTTTGTTGGTATTGCTGTGTGAGATGTATTCTTCTGATTGATAATAACGTCCAATATGGGCTTCGTCGGGGCGTGGGTTAGTGAATTTAAATCCACAGCGTGAGCATTGAACAATGGTAAAGCTTTCTTGAGTTACTGTATGGTCTTTACAGGTTAGAAAATCTTTCATGTCATTTTCGCCACATACAGGGCACTGTGTCAATGTTTCGAGCATATCAGTTTTATTGTTTGACTTTAGAGGAGGCAAATTTATAGCTTTTGATTGAATTAGCACAAAAACTCAATGGCTGGTCTTGGTTTATGCTCAAAAAAGGCTGTATACTTGAAGCATTGAACCAACCAAACGATTATCTCGCATGAATATACTTATTGTAGGGGCAGGCAATATGGGTAGTATTTATATTACCAGCTTTCTAAATAATCACCTACTTACCAAAGAGCAACTCTATATTCTTGAGCACTCTGAGCAAAAAACGACTGATTTACAACAAGAGGGATACAGTAATGCTTATCATCAACCGGGTGAATGGATTAAATCCATGGATTTGATTTTTCTGGCAATCAAACCACAAGATGCAGAGGAGTTTTTCAATACTATACGTGCTTACCTTACACCAGCCCACTTGCTGATATCTATTATGGCAGGGATTAGTATTGATAAAATAAAGCGTTGGGTTCCTACTACCAAAATTATAAGGGCAATGCCTAATCTACCTGCCCAAATTGGCATGGGAATGACAGGCTTTACGGCAGCTGCATCTGTTGATAAAAAAGAATTGTTTATTGTTCAAAACCTAATTAACACCACCGGAAAATCATTGTATTTTGAAGATGAAGAAAAGCTCAATGCAGTAACAGCCATTTCGGGAAGTGGCCCGGCTTATGTGTTTTATTTTATGCAGGCAATGATGGATGCAGCACAACAGATGGGTTTTAGCCAATCAGAAGCAGAGCTTTTGGTAGAACAAACATTTATGGGAGCGGTTCATTTAGAAAACCGTAGCCAGGCAAGTTGCAATGAATGGATCAAGCGAGTATCGTCAAAAGGAGGGACAACTGAGGCGGCTATTACCAGATTTGGGCATCTTACTTTAGACAAACATATTCAGGAGGGCTTGAAACAGGCGCTTCAACGTTCAATAGAACTAGGGAAGTAAAAAGTACAGTCAAGCAATAATTCGGTACATTTAAAAATAAAATCACTTTATACACAAAATCGCTGTAAATATTTAAATATCAAATACTTACAACTTATTTTTAAATAAAAAAAATAAACTAAACTTCCACAGCGACAGCACTGGATAAGGCGGGTAACTATTGGTAAATTGAAATACATTTTATAATAATTTTTATCAAAAGTTTCCGCACTATGACACAGAAAGAAACTGTTGCTTACTATCTAAAAAATAAAGCTATAGAAAAGGCCTTGGCTTTTGCCAAAGACATTAAACAGTTCAAAAACAAGGTAGTTGGTTTGGAAATGATTTTTCAACAACTACAATGTACTCAGGAGTTTGAACAAGCATTGGAGGTTGTCAAACTAATGCCTGACAATAGAAGGCAGACTCTCATGCTTCAAACAATGGTAAGTCAGGCATTGGCTCGCCAAGCTGTAGAATTTGCCCACCAAGTTGCCCAGAAGATTCTAACACCACGTAGCCAGTCTTCTGCACTCAAACAGGTAGCAGACCATTATCTACAATTAGGGAAAGTAAATAAGGCGCTGGCAATTGTTGTCGAAATTAAAACTATAAAGACTCAGGTTAATTTATTGAAAGGCGTAAGTGAACGACTCATTGGGAACAACCTTACAGAGGCACTTTTAGCAGCAGAACAGATCAAAGATATTCCGGTAAGACTTCAATTGATTGAAAAACTAACCAAGCAGATTCTTACACAATACAAACCAAATAAGGTTCTAGAGGTATTAATTCATTTTAAGAATGCTTTGAGTAAAATATGGGTGTGGACGCTCGTATCAACCTCTTTGCCCAAAAAACAAAGCAGCGCATTATTGGGTGAGGCTTTAGCGATGTCAAATGACTTACAAAGGAAGTATGAAAAAGCGCTTGGCATTACACAAGTTGCCTTTTATATCGCCAAATTATTAGGGTATAATAGTAAGGTAGATAAACTACTTGCGCAAGCAGTCACCATCATCGAAAAAATATGGAAAGACACAGAGAAACTTCAGGCAATGGAGCACTTGGTGAGTAGTTATATCAAAATGGGTCGTTGGAGCAAAGCTCTAGACACTTTAGAGTGCAGTGTAAACCGGATAGATGTGCCCGAACTCTTACAGAGAATCACCAAAACATTGGATAAAAGCGGATATGCTAATGAAGCTACTCGTCTAAAACAAGCCACTGCTTCGATACTTGCCCGTACTATCAGAAGTCAACGCTCAAAAAAACTCATTAAGGTAAGTAATGAAAAAACAAAGCATAGAAATAGTTATTACTACTATAGCTATGAGGATGACAATAAGTTTTATTATATGACTGACAATGAGGATGGAACATTTACAGCTGAGTATGGTCGTATTGGAGAGCCTGGCACAAATACTTACACTTATCCTATTGAAGAGTGGACAAGGAAGTATAAAGAAAAACTACGCAAAGGCTATAAAGATGTTACTTATATACATCAAACAGACTTTGATTCTAACTCAAAAAACAGGCTTGAAATTATAGCACTACCCAGCATTATACAACTTGTGCAAAGCCTGCAAGCATACGCCCAACAGTCGGTAAACAATAACTATGTAGTAAATGCCCAAAATGTAAGCCTTGTCCAGTTGGAAAAGGCTCAAATGCTGATAGATGAAATATCGGGGCTTACAACATTACTCAACAAAGGTCATGACCCCAGAGCAGAGGTAGATCAATTATTATTACAGTTGTTTACAGTGATTCCGCGTAAGATGGATTCTGTAGAAGATTACCTCACTATTCGTTTAGAAAATAATCAAGATGTAATGCGTAGGGTGCTAGAAGAACAAGCGACCTTAGATGTAATGCGAGGTGAGGTACTCTCCTTACAAAATACTACAAGTCAAACTCAGGCGATGACTTTGACTGACAGCATTGGGGTAAAAATTGAAGCCGCCACATTGAGTGATGTCATGGCAATACGTCAACTGATGGGTAATAAATATTTTGACGAGTATTTTCAGCAAGCTTATAAGGTGACCCACCTAAAAAGCCAGGCATTGTTTGACACACAAGTAAGCGATGCTCAAAATAGGCGCACCAAACTGCTTTGGCACGGAAGCCGAAATGAAAACTGGTGGTCGATATTAAAAACTGGCTTAGTGTTACGCCCAGCCAATGCAGTAGTTACAGGTAAGATGTTTGGCTATGGTTTATATTTTGCTGACAAAGTAAAAAAATCTATGGGGTACTCATCACTTTATGGTAGTTTCTGGACAAGTGGGGAGTCAAACAAGGCATACTTAGCTGTGTATGATGTACACTTGGGCAATTGCATGCGTCGCAAACAACATGAGTATTGGATGTATGACTTGGATGAAGTCACTTTGAAAGGACGGGGAAATTATGACTCTTTATTTGCCCGTGGAGGTGCCGACTTGATAAACAATGAATACATTGTATATAAAGAGACACAGTGTACAATAAAGTATTTGATAGAGATACATAGCTAACTTTGGACTGTCAATGAGCCATACTTGCTAGTTTTGCTCATTGACATTGCTTTAGTTTTGGAGATAAACTTTCTTTTCCAAAAGGAAGATAATAAAGTAATGAAATGTTATCTTTCCCGTAAAATGGCTATTGTACCTTCGGAACGTATACTATATGAAACTTTTTTTAACTATATCATTATCGTTTGTAATAAGCTTGTTTTCCACTAATTATGGACAAAGTCCAACGAAACATCTGCAAAACCAACTCAAGTTAGCCAAAACAGACAGCCAAAAGGTAAAGCTCTATAACCAACTCTCTGAGTTACACTTTAAAGGCGCTCCTGGCAAAGCCCGTAAATACGCAGAACAGGCACTCAAGTTTGCTCAAAGTGCTCACTATCAAACAGGGATCACCCAAGCCTACTACAACTTGGGGGTAACTTACCGGATTCAAACCCAACATACGGTTGCGCTTAGTTTTTTTATGAAAGCTTACAAAATTTATGAAGAAGCTCAATTATTAGCCCCACAACCTAAGCTTCTTAGTGAAATAGGGATGGTATACAGGCAGCAAAATGATTTGCCTCATGCACAAACCTACTATGAGAAAGCTTTAGCTATTGCCCAGAAACTCAATCAGAAAAAGCAAATTGCACTCGCTTATAACAACTTGGGGGTAGTATGTTTTTATAAAAAGCACTTCAAAAAAGCTGAAAAATACCACGAAAACGCTATTAAGATTCGAGAGGAGATACAAGATAAAGAAGGATTAGTGATTTCGTATAACAACATTGGCATAGTATACGCCCGGCAACAGCAGTTTAAAAAAGCTTTGAAGTTTTATAATAAATCGCTGGTTACCAACAAAGAAGTAGAGAATCAACAAATAAAAGCAGCTACCTATGATAATATAGGAGATGTATACCTGGCACAAGACAAATTTGGGGAAGCCAAGCACAATTTTTTGGGGAGCCTAAAGATAGCCCAACAAATCAAGGCTGCCAACCGGATCATAGAAGCCTACCATAGTTTATATCAATTATTTTATAAGCAAACCAAAGCTGACTCTGCTTTGGTATACTACCAAAAATACAATTACCTCAAAGACAGTGTTTTTAACTCAGAGCAAAGTCGACAAATGGCAGAAATTCAAGCCGACTATATCAATGAAAAAAAAGAAAAAGAGATTCAACTACTCGCTCATCAAAAAAAAATAGATCAGCTTACTATTTATATTGTGATTACATTATTTGTACTCACAATAGCACTCTCACTCTTGATCGCCAGCAGGCAAAGACTCAAAATTCATAAAAACCGGGAAATATTGCAGCAACAACAAGAGATTTATCAAACCCAACAAACACTTATGCAAGAAAAGCTTAAGAATGAACAGCTTGCCAAAGAAGGGTTACAAAAAGAAATTGCCTACAAAAACCAGCAACTTACATCGCATACTTTGCACATGATCAAAAAAAATCAATTGCTTGAGCAAATCAAGGCAGGGTTACTTGCTTTGGCACAAAACCCCAAGCAATTGAAAAAAGGACTAGGCAACTTGAATCGTTTGGTAGAACAAGGGTTTAACCTTGACAAAGAGTGGGAAGAATTTCGGCAAGTTTTTGAGCAGGTGCATCAAGACTTTTTTAAGCAGCTGAAACAGCAATACCCCAACCTTACCCCACATGAGTTGCACGTGTGTGCTTTAGTAAAATTGAACTTTAGCATTAAAGAAATGGCCACCATCTTAGGCATCGCCCCCAACAGTGTAGCAATGGCTCGCTATCGTATCCGTAAAAAACTGCAATTAGAAACAGATGATAATCTGACCGAATTTATGATGAAAGTAGCCTAAGTAGTTTTTACATATTTCTATGGTTTTCCCAAATAAAATGATTTTTGGCTTTTTTATAAAAATCACACAATCAACTACAAATCAACATATTAACACATCTTGTATATACATTGTATAGATAAAAAACTTGTCTTGTAGAGCTTTTGTATAGGTTGAAAATTAGCTAAAGCTTTGGAAGCTCCCTAAGTTTGTATCAAGATATTTATCAAACAGAAACTCAAGTAGATTCTCTACTTTTTAAAATATAACAAAGTTGTAAAGGATATTTTCCTTTTATCAATTTTCAAGGTTTAACTTATAGTATAGTATAGCCCAGATGGCTATGGATATTTTATCCATAGTCATTTTTATTTTTATCATCCTTACACTCAATAAATATTCATCAGGCATTTTATTTATAATCATTCAAACTTTTCGGGCACAACCATAATCACCTCTTCCTTATCAACAATTACCTGTCCGTCTACCAAATCTTTGGTTTTGCGGACAAACTTTTTTGGGGTAACAATGACTGGGCACAGCGTGTCGCTGCTCCGCTTGGAGTAATAGGCAGCCAATGAAGCGGCTTTTTCTATTACATCGGTAGGAAAGCTTTTACCTGCCTGGTATTTAATCACTACATGCGACCCGCTCACATCCTTGGCGTGTAACCATAAATCTTCTTTGTAAGCGTATTTTTGAGTCAGTAAGTCATTGTTTTTTGAGTTTTTACCTATCCAAATCTCAAACCCTTGATAATCAAACCGTTTAAATGGGAACTTGTCCACTTGAGCTGCCTGATTGGTACTGGTGCTTAAACGATTATTTTTGAGGTACTTACGCAACTCTTTAAAGTTGTCTATTTCCATAACAATTGCCAAATGCTTTTCCTGCTCCTTCTTTTCCCTTTCTTTTCGGGCAATATTTTCTTCTAGTTTTTGTATTTCTATGCGGGCATTTTTAGCCTTTCGATAATAGACTTCTGCATTTTTTTGAGGGGATAAATCTTCCTTAAGTTTAATGATGCGTTGAGTATCATGGTAAAAATCAAACAACTCTACAGTTTTTGCACGCTTAGGAATGGCGTGTAAATTGGCCATGATGATATTAGCTATTTCCTCGTTTTTATTACTATCATCTAAATCTGCCAATTTGCCATACGTTTTGTCCAGGTAATTTTGGGTTTGCTTAATCCTTTTATTAAGAACACGACTCGCCTTTTCTCTTTGCTTTTCTAACGAGCTAATTTTCACATATTGATAGTAAAAGTTATTGACTGCTTCTATTGCACTATCATGGTGTTCTTTGTAGTCAGAGTCGCGTAAGAAAGGTAAGAGTTTAGGCAATCCTTTGTCAAAATAAATGTAAAAACCCGCTTTTTCTATATCCTGTAAGTTTTTCTGAATAATGTCCCATTGTTCCGACAAATTAGTAACTTTAAACAAACCTTGAGCTTCTAACCATTTGCCTACATCTTTGCCTAGTGTAGGATATAAAGCCCTTATATTCCCTTCTTCTCGTTCAAAATCTGCTAAATTTTGCCCAATGACTCTGTCCATCTCCATCAGTTTTAACGCCTGATCTTTGACCATTTTCTTGTGAAATGAAATCACAAAATCACCTTGTTCAAACATAATGACATTGGAGCGTCCTCCGTGCATTTTAAACAACAATGCATACCCTTGCTCAAACAAAATACTAAATGCCCGCTCATTGATATGTTGTACTACATGTTGCACTCTTTTGCCTTGCAATACCTTAAATAAGTCAACACTATTGCGTTTTGCCCTGAAAAACTCCTGAGTAAAGGATAAACAGGCAAAGTCTGGACGAAGTACTGCCTTGATATAAAACTCTTCCTGACCACTATAGAAACCAAGTACTAATTCATCTTTATTTTGACTAAAGGCTTCTGCCAGCTTCATTCCCTCAACGTTGGCGGTAGCTACACCTGACTGATAGCCCATGCTCCACGAGGTTTGTAGTTTTTGAGCAATTTCTTTTGAAAGGTGCTTTAAGAAATGATAGTTGTTGTGCATGGTGAGACAATGATAGTTTTTTATAATCTTGCAAATTAAAAGGTTTCGGGGGGAATGTACGGTTAAAATAAGTTTTTCTTAAATAACCCCTTGCTTACATACACCTAAAACTTTGCAGTATATCTTGTAAAAAGCCAATTTTATAATATTACTGTTAACTTTGTACTTTGTAGGTTTTATTCCCGCTTTTATTAGCAAATGCCTACAACTTTCATCAAATAGTAGCGTATCCACTTATGTAAATTTAACACAATGAAGTTTGTTTAGTTGTATATACAAACTAAATAAAATAATATATTAAACCACAAACTCCGCTAACTACCAATGAACAAGTCAACTTTACCATGGCTTTGCTTAGTCTTTGTGTGTGCTCTTTTTTGTAATTCCCCTGTTTTTAGCCAAAATGCGAGTAACTATGGAAGCCCTAATAGCACACAGTTTGCCACCAACGCCGCTGCTACTCTCGAAGACATGAGTAGTGGTACTACCCAACTTATAGGAGCCAACCAGCTCAACACCAGTTCGTCAATCACTCCTTTTGGTTTTGAGGTGTGGTTTATGGGCAAACGTTTTACCGATTTCAGTGTAAATACCAACGGAGTATTGCAGTTTGGCAACATTACAGTAGCCACAGAAGCCAACACACATGCCATTGCTACCAAAGAACCTAGAATATCTCCTCTCTCTTCAGGAACCTTGCTTAACCTCGAAACTGCCCCTATTACAGGAAGTTTTAAAACCTCGGGTACTGGAAAAATACACTACAAACTAGCAGGCACATCCCCCAATAGGTATATGGTAATAGAGTGGAAAGATATATTACTCAACCACCGAAACATTTCTGGACAAACAGCTACTTTTCAAGCACATATTTATGAAACCACTCCCCGAACAGGGGCTACTACTGAAGGTGGGCGCATTTATTTTGTTTATGGAGAAATGCCAACAGACTTTCGCAATGGTTCTAACAACGGTGCAGTGGCTCAAGTGCATCTAGGCATTGGGGTTGGCATCTCCCCTCAAAACTACCTAGGGTTGCAAGTAGATGGAGGCATTGCTGATCCTATACCCAATACTACCGACAATGATGGAGAAGCGAACTCGGCCAACTATCACAATATTATAGCCAGTGGAAGCAATGTTCCATTGCTACATACTAACGTTGCCAACAACAGGCGTTTTATCAACCTTGAAGTAGAGGAAGTAACAGGGTTACCTAATAACTTTCAGGCAATTTGTGTAACTGATACTAAGATAGACCTAACCTGGATTAACCCTAATGCAACCAATGCAGTAGGGGCTGTGCTCTACCGTTCTATTGATAATGTAAACTTTAGTTTTCAAAATCAGGTACCCATTGGCACAAATATCTACTCTGATTCAGGGCTTATTCCTGGGCAAACCTACTATTACCGCCTTTATCTGGTAAACGAAGGTAAACTCTCTAAACTTGGCGGAACAGCCTCTGTGATAGCTACCACTGGAGTCACTGCCAATTATTCGGTCACTTCGGGCAAGTGGTCTGACGCCTCTACCTGGTCGAAGGGGACAGTACCTAATATTAATGATGATGTAGTGATTAACTGCAGCGATATAGTATATGTAGATACAGATGCGAGCTGTAGAAATTTGACTGTATTGATTACAGCTAAACTCAGGTTTGCTAATGGTGGACATACGCTAGTCATTGGGGGCCACCTAAACAATGAAGGGGTGGTAGATATGAATGGTAGTAATGCAAATTTAACAGTAGCAGGCAATATTAACAGTTCTAACTCATGGATGTCGGGTGCTACGGCAACAGTGACCTTGAATGGTACTACCCACCAAACTATTACCAATACTGGTACATCTACCATAGTAACCAATAGTGGGAGCCTTACTGCTGCGTCTTTTAACCTTATCAATGATAATGAATTAGACTTGGGAAATAACTGCAGCACCAGCACAGCCAATTTACCTTTTCCAAAGGCTACCGTGCGAAATATTTCAGGTTATGACCCCAACCTATACAATACACTTACTGGTGTTACGGTAAATATCAACCATCCAGCAAATGATGAGCTGGAAATATGGGTGGTTCCTGCGGGAGCTTCTACTGCTTATCTATTATCGGCAGACAATGGAGGGAGCGGTTCTAACTATACTAATGTTACCTTTAGTGACTATGCCACTACAGCTGTATCGGCTTATGTAGGTATTAATCATAATTTTGCCAACCAAAGTGTACGTCCCCAGTGTCAGGAGTTGAGTAAGATTACCAGTGCCATAAAAGCTGATTGGCAAATCTTAGTAAACGATGATGATGACACCAACGCAGGAGGACAGCTACTTGCTGTATCACTCCACTTTGAGTCTCGCAGTACAGTCGATGAGCTATCATTTAACAACCTTATTATACAAAATACCAGTACCGCAGGAATAACGCTTGCTCATAGTATTAGAGTTACTGGGGCGCTTACACTTACCGATGGGGTGGTAAACACAGGCAATAATGAAGTGATTTTTAATGATAATGCTACAGCAAGTAATGGAAGTAATGAGAGCTATATAGATGGTGTGGTAAGAAAAATAGGGGATGATGCTTTTGTTTTTCCGGTGGGCAATGGAGGGCATATAGCCAGCGTTGCTATTACTGCTCCAGCTGATCCAAGTGATGAGTTTACAGCACAATACTTTCACGTAGACCCAGCTACTACTCCTTATGATCCCAATACTAAAGATGATATCAACCTGACTAAAATAAGTAGCTGTGAATATTGGATAATAAACCGTGAAGCTGGCGCTTCTAATGTACAAGTATCACTAAGTTATGAAAATACCCGTAGTTGTGGAGTAGGAAAGTCGGCAGATTTGCGCATCGCCCGTTGGGATGCAGGTTCAACACGTTGGGAAAACGAAGGTAATGGAGGTGATGTAACAGTTGGCGCATTGAACGGTATTATAAGTTCGGCCAATGTAGTAAACTTTAGCCCTTTTACACTGGCCACTCAAGATCCTATTGGTACCCCGCTCCCTACTGGATTGCTCAACTTTACTGTAAATCAAAGTAAACAGGGGGTATTGGCTCGCTGGAAAGCCTTAAATGATAAAACACTTGCTTATTACCAACTGCAACGTTCTATAGATGGACAAAAATTTGTGAATACCGGGCAAAAAATAACATTCAAAGATGCTGTCAAACCAGTGCATCAATATTCAGTATGGGACAGAGAAGTCATTGTAGGCTTAAGCCCTATATTATATTATCGCTTGAAAACGGTGAGTTCTAATGGGGCTTATCGTTATTCTCAAATCAAAGTGCTTAACTTTCAAGCAAGTTATAGCATTGTATCTACTGCCCCTAACCCGTTCAAAGATGAACTAACGGTGAACTATACATTGCCTTTTGAGCAAACTGTAAGCATCGAAATAAGAACTTTATTAGGGCAAACAATCCAGGTTTACCACCAAAAAGCGGCTAAAGGGGGCAACCAATTGCAGCTAAGCAAACTAGGCATGTTGCCTAAAGGGAGTTATTTGCTGGTGTTGCGGCATAAATATGGTACTTTGACCCATACTATTGTCAAGTAAAAAACTTGGTTTAACCATAAATGACCAAAGCCGAGGAGATCTCTCGGCTTTGGTCATTTATATATCGAACAAAAAACTGGTCAATCTTCCTCTTTTTTTACCTTCAATGATGTTCCTTCTTGGCTAATCACAATTATTTTTGTCCCTTTCTCTATAAAGTCGCCTTGGCTTGCGGCATCATATAACTCGTCACCCAGCCTTATTTTACCACTTGGACGTAGTACAGTATGGGCAACCCCCTGACGCCCAACAAAGTTATCTAAGTAAGATGTAGAAGTGTACCCTGCCTCTGAGTCCATTACATCCTGCAAAGAAATTTGTTTGAAGCGTTTACTCTTTAAAAATTGCGGCAATGCCAGTGCTATAGCCAACCCTCCGCCAATGATGCCAATGCCTATTGTAATGAATGAGTCTGATAAGGCGTTGGTTTGCACTTTTGAGAAATCAAACCAATCGTTGTCTATCATCATCAATAGCAATGAGCCAAAGGTACATAGGAAACCCAGCACGCCAGCCACACCAAAGCCTGGTATAATAAAAAACTCTGCCATTAACAATGAAATACCTATTACTAAGAAAGCAAGTTCCCAATACTCAGCCAGACCGTTTAAATAATAAGGAATAAAATATAATGCAGCTGCTATAATAGACGCAAGAATAGGAAAGCCTACCCCAGGGGTTTGCAATTCGAAATATAAACCACCTACAATAATTAACAACAATAGTCCACTAATAACGGGGTTCAGAAATATATTAGAAATTTTCTCACTTTGGCTAAGTTTGAAATTGATCACTTCATAATCTTTGACATTATTTTTGGTCAATAGGTCTTTGATTGTATTGACTTTGCCTTCGCAATAACCGTGTTTGATGGCTTCTTCGGTAGAAAAAGTAATTACTTCACCTTTTTTGCTAATGCCTTCAATCTCTATGTTTTGATCAACCATTGCCTCGGCAATACGTGGGTCACGCTTATTGGTTTTTGCGGTCGCACGCATCATACCACGCATATATGATTGGTATTTGTCTGGAGCGGCTTTGCCTTTATCGCCTGTTACCACAGTAGCTGCTCCAATGGTGGCTCCTGGTTGCATATAAATTTTATCGCAGGCAATAGAAATAAGCGCGCCAGCCGAAGCCGCATTTTTATTAACAAATACCCATACAGGCTTTTTAAAATCAAGCAATTTAGTACGTATATAATCAGCATCGTCTACTCTACCACCATAAGTATTCATATCAACTATAATATAGTCTGCTTTTAAGTTAAGCGCCTCTTCCAGGGCTATATCTACATAACGAGACACCTGTGGGTTGATTTCCTGGCGAATTTTTATAACAAACACTTTGGTTTTACCAGTCTCCACATTGTCTTGTGCCTGTAGTTGACCAAACACCCCAAGCCAACACATTATGCCAAATGCTGCCTGCCACCAAAGAACCCTGGTAAGTCTATATGTATTTTGAGCGAATAATTGTTTCATTGTAAAAGAAGTAATTCAAGTTGGAGGTACAATAAGTGGGTGATCTATAACAGCTGTTTTTGTACCTAAAAAAATTAAGCATTAGCTACTAGTTTTAGCATTTAAAGATGCTTTGATGCTATATAT
The DNA here is from genome assembly GCF_947493425.1 of uncultured Microscilla sp. Lineage (GTDB taxonomy): Bacteria > Bacteroidota > Bacteroidia > Cytophagales > Microscillaceae > Microscilla. The sequence continues at coordinate 18,498 of NZ_CANLRP010000033.1, forward strand.
CTTATAAAACGTAAATAAAGGTAAAGAAAGATACAAAGTATTTTATTCGTATGAAAATTTCTACCAACTTTCGGACAGGCAACGAACCAAGAATATATAAACCAACAATATGATGGAAGTTTCATTCATTCAGGAGTTACCCACCGGCCTATCGGTCGCACTTAATGAGCAAGTATGGAAAATATTGGTAGATGATACCGTCCCCTTACTAGTAATACAAACCCGTAATGGAGAGGCATACCAAACATCTTTTACAGCTGTTGATATACACCAAAACCAGGTATTGTGGCAAAACTTCACCTTAGAAGAAAGTTGGTGGTTGGGTATGGCTGAACTACACGCAGGTGTATTGCTTTTGTACACTTACCCTGATACACAAAAGCCACAATCTCAGGGAATTATTGCGGTAGATGTAGCTACTCAACAAATATTATGGCAAACGCAAAAAGCTAATTTTTCTCAGATTATTCAAGGGCAAGTGCTCACCATATCGTTTGAACAAAGTACTAAAGTATATCAGCTACTTGACCTAAAAACTGGAGAGGTTTTAGAGCAATTTCGAGAATTTGAATCACTCGATGTTCTCAAAAATGAAAATAACAAGGCAATTTTTCCGTTTCATTATTATAATGAAATGGCTTATTTTCAAACAGTTGCTATTTTTTTGAAAAAAAAATTTAACTTGCAGATTGTACAGGCTGTTGATTACCTGGAGTATGAAAATTTCATTATAATTTCGTATTTTCACCAATCAACTCAGGGATTAGCCAATAATTTATTGGTCTTAAATCATCAAAATCAGGTGTTGTTGCACCAAAACATTGCGCAACAACTTACTGGTATAGGTTTAGATACTTTTTTTGTATTTGAGAAACAAGTATTTTTTGTGAAACATAAAACTCATTTAATGAGTTTAAAACTTTAAATAAAACCTCACTAAAAATGAAACCAACCAAACTACTCTTGGTCAGCATTTTAGGATTGTTCTTAACTACCAACAATATTTTTGCTCAAAAAAACTTGCCTACTACCAATACAGGGGGTAAGATTTTTTATAAGTATACATTGTTGAAAGGAGAGTCTTTAGAAGACGTGGCAAAAAAGTACAACTTACAATTAGCTGACATTTACCGTGATAACCCTTTGGCAAGAAATGGGATAAAAGCAGGGGAAACGTTGCTTATACCTAAAAACAACCATACCCAGGTAGTTGCTAAGAAGACTACCCCCAACACTGCCAAAACAACTAAAAAAAGAAATACTCAACGAATATACACTTCATCGCAATATAGTTTGACTACCCATAAGGTAACCAAGGGCGAAACATTGTTCAGAATCTCTAAGAAGTACAAAGTATCTGTCAATGCTATTCAAAAGTGGAATCCGCGGGTTTCGAACAACAAAATAATACCAGGGCAAGAGCTTATCGTAGGCATTGGTAAAAGGCGTGCCTCTAAGCGCAACACAATGCGCAAAAAAATAGCCATGCGTAACAAACGTAAAAGGAGCACTCGCACCTATAAAACCGCCTCTCCTAATGAAAAACCAATCAAACACAAGGTAAAAAAAGGAGAATGGCTAAGTGTAATTGCCAAAAAATATAAGGTGTCAATCGCTGACATAAAGAAATGGAATAACCTTAGTTCTGATAAGATCAAAATAGGGGATGAGCTATGGATTTATGGCAATGGTACCAATGACAAGCCTAGTGGAGTAACTCCTCATAAAAATGACCCTGATCCTTTGAATGTAAAGACAAACAACTCTACTTCAGACGAAAACCCCATTAGGAAATACAAAACCCCTAACACGAATGAAAAGGGTAAAATAACCCATGTGGTACAAAGAAGTGAAACTTTGTATAAAATAAGTCGCAAATACAAGGTGAGTGTTGCTGAAATAAAGAAATGGAATAATATCACAAGTGGCAACTATATCAAAGCAGGGTCTACTTTGGTGATTTACCCTAAGGGTTATAAGGCTCCTGAAAACACTCATAACAACAATACAGGGAACAAAGGAAATAACAACCCTATATTGAAAGAACAGCCTACTCCGGTGAAGAAACCTTCTAATGGAGACAATCCACTGGACTTTAACGGCAGTAAAGACAAATATGAAGTAGATGGTAAAGTAAAGGTGAAATATGTGGTAAAGTCGGGAGATAACTTGTGGAACATTTCTCAGGCACATAAGGTGAAGATGGAAGAGATTAAAGATTGGAACAATCTCAGAAACACCGACGATTTGGTGGTGGGTCAAACCTTGAATATTTACACTAAACATCCTCCCAAAAAAGAGGAAATAACTAAACCAGGTGGTATTCCTAAGCCAAAAGTAAACACTGGCAACCCAGTAAAACAATCAAACGATGTGTTTGACCTGATTCGTCCAGGTGGTACTTTGCCACAGAGTACTCCTGTAAAAAAGAAGGAACCAGTAAAAACAAGTACTACTTATACTCCTCCTACCAGAAAGGTGTATAAGCAGGCGCAGCCTCCTGTAACCAAGAGAGTAACCAATACCTATACTCCTCCTGCCAAGAAAGTATACAAACAACCCGCAACTAACACGGTGAAGAAGAAAATTTTTCCTCCTCCACCCAACATTACAAAAAGGGTTACTAAGCCGGCTGCTGCTACTACCCGACCAAATATGGTGATAGATAACCCAACCCGTACTACTAAAACTGAAGAAGACAAAGTAATGGTTTTCGAAAAAGGGATGGCTTCTATGATAGATGTAGGACAAGACAGTCAAAAATACCAAGCTTTACACCGTACTGCTCCTGTGGGTTCATTTGTAAGGGTTACTAACCTGAGCAATGGCAAATTGGTAGTAGTAAGTGTTATTGGTAAGTTACCAGTAGGTGCTCCTGAAAATGTGATTATAAAGCTCACTAAACGTGCTTATGATCAATTGGAAGCCAATGAAAATATTCCAGTAGAAATTGACTATGACTTAGAGAAAAACTAAGTTTAAAAATATAGTAGAATTAAGCGTTCGTTATTACAACGAGCGCTTTTTTTTTATGCTTAATTCCATTATTTTTACTTTATAAGCCAACACATTTACTTGAAAATAACACACTATGAAAACTTTTATTTCACTCCATTGCCTATTACTATGTTTTTGGGCAATGCCCACCCAAGGACAGAAAGTGCTGCAAAGAGGACTCGCAGAGGTAATCAGCGACTCTCAAAAAACCAATAAATACCTGGCAATGCATGTGTCTTACGCCAGAGGAACATTACTTAGGATAAGAAATCCAGCCAATGGGCAATACGTAGACGCTACTGTAATTGGCAATATGCGTCCCCGTTATAAACTCATTTTGAAGGTGTCAAAGTCAGTATATGAAGATTTGAATGCCACGGGCAAAAGGTTTGCGGTGGAGATTTTGTATGCCCCTATTTATGAAACACCTCGAAGATACCGCAAGAAAAAAGTAGCAAAGGCGAGCCCAACCATTGCCCCAATAAAACCAGTAAAGATTACCTCTTCTTTGAACCACCGTGTAGTAAGAACACAAACCTTGTTTCATACGGTAAAATCTGGCGACACGCTTTACCGAATATCCAGAAAGTACAAGGTAAAGGTAGAAGATATTAAAGTATGGAATAACCTGCCTGATAATAAACTGAAGGTAGGACAAGACCTGGTAATTACAGTCAATAAATGATGTTGTATAAATACTTTGGGACATTTATTTGCTGGATGGTTGCATTGCCACTAAACGCCCAGTTGTTGTCTGCCAAAGCATTGCAAAAAGTAAAGCCTTTTGTATCTCTGGAGACAGCATTGAAAGCTCCTGACCAGGTAATCAAGCTTGATTTATGGAATGCTGATCTCGCCTCTATTCCTAAAGAAGTTTTTCAATTGAAAAATTTACAGGCCTTGAACCTTAACTTTAATCAGTTGAAGGATGTGCCCGCTGAAATTGCCCAACTAAAGTATTTGCAGGAATTACGCTTGGGGCACAATCAGCTCACCTCCTACTCTGCTCATTTGTCTGCACTACCTCATTTGCGGGTATTAGATTTACACGGCAACCGTTTAGCCAATATACCAGCTGCTATTGCAAAACTACCCCTACTTGAAGAGTTGCATTTGCACGAAAACCAACTAACCAAGATCAATGCTGCTTGGACAACGCTTGCCAAATTAAGGTTTGTCAACTTGTCGGAAAACCAACTTAAGGCGCTCTCTATCACGGCTCAACACTCACTAAAGCATCTCAACATGTTGATTTTGATAAAAAATCGCCTCAAAAAAAAACAACAAAAGCAGTTGCAAAAATTTTTACCAAATACAACGCTTAGGTTTTAACAATAGTCCATAGTATTTAGTCCATAGTCCGTAGCTGATTCGAGTAAATATTCACCTTATTAAACCCTGTAAATCAGTAGTTTATACTAAATTTGTGTACCTACTTTATTTTTAAAAGGGTTTCAGTTTTAGGTCTACGCTGTGCAATTAAATAGTTTTTAAAATCATAACCTACTGATAACCGAGCCTCTGGCGAGTCCTTAGATACCGATGTATATCGGTGCTCAACGAAGGTAATCAGTAGTCAACTTTGGCTAAAATCACTGCGGAGTATTGTTTTAAGGAATGGTACCAAAATAAATTTACATTCTTAACCTCATCTTTTATTAAACTATAGAAATTTATTTTTACACCATTCCTAAGGGAGCAAACAAGAAATAACCTACCTATTTTTTAATTGCTCCTTAAAAAGTAAAACCCCTTTAGGGCTCACCTAAAAGGGTTTAAAGATAGATGATCTATTGATAAGCAAAGCTTAATATAAGGGGCGAAACTTGATTGTATGTGGAATAGCCCTCATTTCGTTGATAAGCTCTTTATCGTATTCTTTGTTTACATCAGTAATTACATACCCTAGTTTTTCGTTGGTTTTGAGGTATTGCCCCAAAATATTTACCTCATGACGATTAAGTATGGTGTTGATCTTTGCCAAAATACCCGGCACGTTTTCGTGCACATGAATCAGGCGGTGCGCATTACGTTGTTCGGGCAACTGAATATTTGGGAAGTTAACACTACCAAAAGTATCTCCTTTGTTAATATAGTTAAACACTTGAGTAGGTACGTAGTTGGCAATGTTTTTTTGGGCTTCCTGAGTGCTGCCCCCAATATGTGGGGTAAGGATGGTATTGGGCAAACCTTTCAGGGCTGACTTAAATGGCTCTTCATTGGTTTTAGGTTCTTCCGGGAATACATCTATGCTTGCTCCACGAATTTTACCACTTTCAATTGCTACCTTCAATGCCTCAATATCTATGACAAAGCCCCGGCTTAGGTTCATAAAAATGACCCCATCTTTCATTATATCAAAGTACTCTTTACCAAAAATATTGCGGTTATCTGAACGTCCGTCTACGTGTAAGCTTATAATATCGGCGGTTGACAGTAACTCTTCTATAGTTTTGCATTTGGTGGCATTTCCCAAGGCAAGTTTTTCTACCACATCGTAGTAGTACACATCCAAGCCAAGCGCCTCGCCCAATACTGACAACTGCTTGCCTATATTACCGTATCCTACAATACCTAGTTTTTTCCCTCTTATCTCGTTACTGTTGGCAGCAGATTTTTGCCAAATCCCCTGATGCATTTTCATCGACACATCGGGTATGTTACGCATGAGCATAATCATTTGAGCAATGGCAAGCTCTACCACACTGCGAGTATTGCTATAAGGTGCATTAAAAGTAAGTACGCCTTTTTCCAGACAAGCTTCCAAGTCTATTTGATTGGTACCAATACAAAAAGCACCTACCACCATCAGGCGATTAGCGTTTTCAAGTACTTTGCGAGTAACGTGGGTTTTCGAACGAATACCCAAAATATGTACATCTTTAATTTTTTCGCTCAACTCGGCTTCATCCAAAGCTCCGGCAATAATTTCTACATTATAGCCCTCTTTTTCAAACAATTCTTTTGCATCAGAATGAATGTTCTCTAGCAGTAACACATTGATTCTGTTCTTGGGGTAAGATAGTGACATAGGTAATTTATTATCGTATAAAAACTCTTCCAATGTAGGGGCAATATGGTCAGCTTTGTGCAGTACCGAGTCACGGTTTACGTTTTCGGTAAAAGCATAAAACTTATTGGCAAGTCCTGCTTCGCGGATTTCATAATCGGTATAGCCATCACCAATGACGTACACATCGCCTTTTAAATTTAGTGCTTTTAGTTGTTTTACCTTTCCTTTGTCTTTCGATAGTACGTTGTTGTGATCATAACCCACAATATAACCATCTTGGTCAAAGGTAAAGGTATTGGCAAACACGTTGTCAGCAGCAATGCCAAACTCAGCTACTATAGGTGTAATAAACTCTTTGAAACCACTGGATACTACCAGCACTTGAGGAGCATATTCATCAAAAAATACCTGATTGCGTCGAAACGAGTCAGAAACTTTGGTCTTGAGCTTTTCTACCAATTCGCCAATATGATCGCGATGGGCTTTGAGCAAAGAAATACGTTTTTCCAATGACTCGGAAAACGAGATAGACCCATCCATCCCTTGGTTGGTAATATTGCTAATTTCTTGAGTCACCTGTTCGCGGTGAGGCGAGTTACCAAGGGCAACTCCAGCCAGCTCATCCAGCCCTTCTACTTTTGTAAAGGTACTGTCAAAGTCAATAACAAAGTATTTTTTTCCAGCATTCATTTTTTTGGATAGGTATTGAGTGTTGGGTAGGCATAAGCCATTTAGCCCCTGATATTATGCAGTTTCTTGAAGCATGCGTATTTTGTGTAGCTTTCTTGTTATCCAACAGATAAAAGCGCACGATGCGTTGCTAACAAAAACCGATTTATACTAGGATTAAAGTTGGTATTCAGACAATTAGTCAAAATCCATCCTCAAAACCATTTTTGTTTAAGTATAATTTTTTTGTACGCTACATCACTTGAGGCAGAGTAATCAACCCTCTGTATCCACACTCAATGAACCTTGTTTAATGATTTTGTGTAATAATGATTTCTTCATCTTATTTTGTGATGAAGGCTGAATATAGAAATTTTCTTAAGCAATGGCTATTTTTAAGTAAATTGGGCTATTTTTTCTTGATTTGTTAATATATAACAATAGTCCATAGCATTTAGTCCGTAGTCCATAGCGGATTCGAGTAAATGTTTACCCTATTAATCATTGTAAACCAATGGCGTATATTAAATTTGTGTACTTGCTTTATTTTTCAAAGGGTTTCAGCTTTACGTCTAAACACGTAATTAAATAGTTTTTAAACTTATAAACATTTGATAACCGACCAACGGGAGCTCAACGAAGGTAATCAGTAATCAACTTTGACTAAAATCACTGTGGAGTATTGATATAACATATGTAATACTTAATACACTACCCCATAAGTCTCCTGAAAACCTTCTACCAACTGCCACAAGCCAGTGCCCAATATTGCTTTGGTTTGGGTAACAATATTTTCGGGAATTTTTTTATAAAAGGCCTGGGCAATGGCTCCCGCTATAGCTGCCTGAGTGTCGGCATCGCCCCCTAGCGAAATGGCAAGCCGTATGGTATGTTCATAATTGGTAGCATCCAAAAAAGCAATGATTGCCTCAGGCACAGAGCCTTCACAAGTAGCATCAAATTTATAGCCTGGGCGAATGTCTTTGATGGTGTCTTGCAAAGGATACTCATAAGTTTCTATCAAATACTCACGAATGGCCTCTTTGCTTTCGCCTTTGTTTGCCATAAACACCGCTGCGGCTACTGCTTGTGCGCCTTCTATCCCTTGCGGGTGATCATGGGTTACTTCAGCACTTGCCTTGGCTTCGGCGAGTACTTCTTCTAAGGTATCAAAAGCAAAAGCTACTGGGCTTACCCGCATGGCTGACCCATTGCCATAACTGTTGTAAGGAGTCATATCATCACTTTTAAGCCACTTCTGAAACCTCCCACCATACCCTCGATCTGGAAACCGCCTGCCATAGGCTTTAATGGTTGCCCCATAAGGTTGATGATTCATAATAGCATCAGCTACTGCCAAGGTCATCACCGTGTCGTCAGTAAAATTGTTATAACCTTCAAACAAGTCAAAATCTTCGCGTTTGGTATAGGCTCGCTCACGCTGCATGGCAGCATCATCGCGAATGGTCATTTTAGACAAACGATACAAGGCGTGGTTGCGCTTTTCACGCATAGAACCTATAATATCACCAGCAATGGCTCCTAACATATTTTTATAGTCTTTTTTAGTTGAATCTGCAAGATACAAGTGATTCATCACAAGTTTGTGGCTTTTGCTTCTTTTGGTGGGTAACCCATAAAAAAACACCACCCAAAACAGGCAGTGTTTCTTTTCATGAATGACTTGTCACTTATTGTTCAGTGCTTGTGGCTAACCATACTACCACTTAAGCAAGCAAGAAGCCCAGGTAAATCCACTACCAAAAGCAGCCAAACATATTACATCCCCTTTTTCCAAACGTCCAGCTTCGTCTAGTTCACTTAAAGCAATAGGAATAGTAGCTGCGGTGGTGTTTCCGTAGCGTTGAATGTTGTTATATACTTTATCTTCGTCTAAACCCATTTTACGACGTACTGCCTCTGAAATACGCAGGTTTGCCTGGTGAGGTACCAACATATCAATATCATCTTTGGTCATATTGTTGGCGTCTAAAGCCTCATTGATGGCTTCAGGGAAACGAGTTACCGCATGCTTAAAAACGGCGCTCCCTTTCATATAAGGCAGGTGTTTGCCCTCTTCTATGATTTTGGTAGACATGCGGTCTTTCAGGTTACTACCTGGGTGTTCCAATAGTAAGTCTTCGGCATATTTACCTTCTGAGTGCAAGTGGGTAGATAAGATACGGCTATCTTCGTTGTCGGTAGCTTGCACTACTGCTGCTCCGGCTCCATCGCCAAACAGTACCGCAAAGTCACGGTTACGAGTACTTTTTTCTAATATGTTGGATTGGATTTCAGAACCTACCACCAGTACATTTTTGTACATGCCACTTTTGATGAATTGGTCGGCAACTGATAGTCCATAAATAAATCCGGTACACTGGGTACGTACATCTAGTGCACCAATGTTGCGAAAAGGGAGTTCGCGTTGTAATAATACACCAGAACCAGGGAAGTTGTAATCGGGGCTAAGCGTGGCAAATACAATGAAGTCAATCTCTTCGGGAGTTACTCCTGCTTTTTCCATCGCTACTTCAGAAGCACGGGCCCCCATCTTAGATACAGTATCTTTGCCTTCGGTAAAAAAGTGGCGGGTTTCGATTCCCGAACGTTCTCGGATCCACTCATCACTTGTGTCCATGTATTTTTCCAAGTCATGGTTGGTTACCATAGTTTCGGGTACGTAAAACCCTAGACCTGCTATTCTTGAATAAGTCATATATCGTTAGTAAAAAGTGCAATTTCTTCCACAAATAAAACAATTAATTTGCAAAAGTAATGATTTAGCTGTTTTTAGTAGGCTAACTATACCCCGCACATCTTCCAAAAAAAGTGACTTATACAATATTTAATTCTAAAAATACAACTTAAACAAAATTATAAACCAGAAAAACCCTAAAAAAACAACAAACATACTTAAAAAAACAGCCCTTTGCTTTTTTTAAACAATCTATAAAAATATTCCTACAACCCTTTCAGTATTACAGCTATTTTGCCACTGGCAAGTATCCAGGTAACAATGCTTTTAGGTTTCATAAAAACCTTCTCTATATGCAAGTCGTGGATTGTGCCCTGCAAATGAACGCCTGGAGAAACCTTGTAGTTATTGAGGGCTTTCCTGGCTTCTTTAAGTGTTTCTTCTAGTTTGGCTTTTACAGGCACCTCAATAGCTGTTTTTATCTTTCGAATGATCCGGCGATGAAATAACCAATCGGCGATTTTTGCTAATTTATTGCGGGTATCTACACTAAAATCCAAGTCATTGATCACAATATTTTTTTGTTTGGCATCGTAGCTGGGTGTTCCTGATAGGTATACTGTTCCATTCAAGCTTCCCTTAAGTTGTGCCTGTATCACCAGCTTTTTGCCACTACCGTATAGGTTTAGACCTATTACTTTTACTTTGCGTTTACCACTGCGAAAGGTTTGATTTAGAAAATTCTTTTTTGCTAGTTTTATCACATAATTTTTATCAATGCTGCTTTGTAAATATATATTAAACTCGCTATTTAGTGATTTTTTTAAGGTGAGTTGAGGCAATGGTTGTTTTGGCAACGGCTTAGGCTTACTACCCACCAAAGCTGATGCATATCCCCTTACTCCTACTATTGTACTCAGTGTTTGATTACGAGTATTCATGGGGGTCATCATTAAGCTTTTGGGCTCTAACATCACCCAGGTATTGTGTTCTTCAGATACCAGAAAAGGCGCTTGTACTTCTTGCCATATTTTGCTCAACATGTGACGAATCTTTACCTGTTTTTTTATTTCTGCATCCAAGCGTTTACCAATGTACTTTAACTGACTATCAATTAGTTTATTGGCAAGAAAACTCATCGGAATTTTTATAGGCCCCAAATAAACCGCAGGCGCCTTGATCCATTGATAACCCAAAATACGAGTTGTGGTGTTCACCTGCCACTCGCCATCCAAGGCTATTTTAGTTGCCAACCTAATACGCATACCAAGGTTAGCAGTAGTAGATTTTTTGATTTTGAGCCCCAATATGTCAGTATCTATGCTCCCCTTGAGCCAAGTACGCACAGGTACCGTTACTTCAAACTGATCGCCATGCCACCCACGAATTAAAATAGGGGCTTGTTTCCAAACCTTCATCGAAAAGCTTTCTGCTCCAGTATAACTCAGGTTATTCAAAGCATATAAACTGCCTTTAATTTGCTGATTGACAGCATTTTGTAATACTGGAATAGGTATACTAATGGGCACACTTACAGTAGATAAGGTAGCCGGGGGCATTATATCGAGGTATTTTTCTACTGGTCCTTTGGCGTGTATACGTCTCGAACAACTCGTAAAAACCAGCAAAACAATCACTAAGAATAGCAAAATACGAGCAACGGGGAGGTTGATAATGGTTTTGGGCAAAGACATCATGGGGTTGGGGTATGCTTAGTTATGTGCGCTAAAATAATTATTATTGCAAAAAATTCCTTACAGAAGATGAATCATACCAATTTTATTTTAAGAAATGGCATTACTGGTTTGCTTGTTTTTATTGTAGCTGCTTTGGCAATGAGCTATACCATATCATTGAGCCCCAACAGCAAACTCAACCTTCAGGCACTATTGCTTGTCATAGCCATTCCTTCAGGCATTGCAGCTGGAATATTTACTGCTTTGATTTTATTATTCAAACAACAACCCAACTATTTAAAAGCGTTTTTGTGGATAGTAATCCAGGTGGTTATATTTATTGCTCTTACTGTTCGTTTTCTTTAAAATTCCCGTTAGTAATACAGCCAAGGGTAACTTCTACATTTTAGCCGCCTCATTTGACGAAAAATATCTAGGTTAAAATTGATTACCTTATTTTGACAACATCACTAAGAATTATTAGATTACTGGATTACGGTAAAGTTTCTGAAAGACAAATAAGTAAATGATGAACAAGAAAACAGCACAACGCATAGCCAAGGTGCAAAGGTTAAACCTCACCAGTCTCGATTTGTCTGGTTTGAAACTGACCGAAATACCCCGCGAGGTATTTACCCTCAAGCAACTCAAACAATTGACCCTTAAACACAATCAGTTGCCTGAAATTCCCAAGGAAATCATTTACTTACCCAACCTTATTTACTTAGACATTAGCCATAACCAAATCAAGGGGTTGCCCTTTCAGATGAAAGACCTGGCTACACTTAAGTACCTCAACCTTAGCCACAACTATATCAAAGAGCTACCTTATGAGGTGCAAGAACTTACCCAGCTCGAACACCTTGATTTTAGTTATAATCAACTCATTACGATTCCATCAGAAGTAGAAGCACTCGAAAACTTACACCACCTTGACCTTAGCCACAATACATTGATTAGCTTGCCTTCGGTAGTGGCTCAACTACCCAAATTACAACACTTGTTTGTATACCCCAACCGTATTCAAAACATCCCGGCAGAAATACTTCAGCACCAAACGTTGTTTAAAAAGAAACAAAATGCCTTAAAAAAAGTAAAAGACTTTTTCCGTGAAAACGAAGATTCGTTGTTGTTTATTTGTGAGGTATGCGAAGGTACTGGGTTTATGGGCAATAAAACTTGTTATGTATGCAAGGGAAAGGGCAGTTTTCGGAACATAGAGCTCCAGCATTTGGTAGAAGAGCTTAAAAAAATTACCCAAAGTCAAAACCGTAAGGCGCTTGAACAAGAAGAACTTAAAAAGCTCAAAGAAGAACTTGCCCAGGAAGTCAAACCTTCTAAAAAGAACAGTGGACCACCTGATAACCAGGAATATATGATCACCTTACAAAACTATGAAAAAGCGATTCATATTATTTCAGAGATTCTCATGCAGGAAGAAGAGCTACAAAATATGGTGGTATCGGAACTTAAGGAAGGCTACTTTACTGATGAATTGATGAAGCGCACCCATGAGGCACATGTAGATGACATAGGGGTACGCCGTGACTTGGCAAGCGAACGTATTTTACACAAAAAACAAGACATTGAAAAACTCAATCAAAAGCTAAAGCATATTTATACACACATTCAGTCACTTGGGCAAGCCCAGGCTTAGCAGATGTATTTTACATAAAAAGGTTACTTTATTCTATTAATTCGGATTTATTGCCATAATAATATCTTTTTAAATCAACATAGAACGTTATTTTCTTACATCAGGCAATAAGCATTATCAAAGTATTATAAAGAATATGAAAACCTTATTTCTCACCGTATACCTCCTGGCTATCAGCATTTCTCTGTCATTGGGTCAAACTATTAGTGGAGTAGTAAATAGCTACGCACGCGTTACAGCTATTAATACAGGTACCAATGTAGTTACCATAGACAACCTCAATGGGAGTATCATCGATTTTGATGCTGGAGAAAAAGTATTACTCATTCAGATGAAAGGGGTAACCATTGATGGTACCAATACTGCCACATTTGGCGATATATTGTCTTACAACAACGCCGGAAACTATGAAATGGCAAGTATTCAATTGCTGAATGACTTGGGGGGAGGTAGCTATGAGATTACCCTCAATAACATCAATCGTACTTATACGCCTGGCACACCAGGTGGCTATGTACAAGTGGTAAGCGTACCCCAATACACCAATGTAACCATCAATGGAACTGTTACTCCAGCTACCTGGAACGACTCACAAGGCACAGGTGGCATTGTTACATTTGAGGTAAGTGGCACACTTACACTGGGCGCCAATGTAGACGTAAGCCAACAAGGTTTTGGTGGAGGTGTGCCTAATACCACTGGCGATGGAGGTTGTATAAGAAGTACCGATTATGCCCGTAATGCGGGTAGTGGTGGGACATCTGATGGTACTCATCAAGCTCGTAAAGGCTTAGGAGTAGCCACTGAAATAAGTAACATGGAATACGGCAGAGCCAACCTTGCCAACGGAGGCGGGGGAGGCAATACTCATAATGCTGGGGGTGGCGGCGGGGGTAACTATACCGCTGGTGGCGTAGGAGGCATAGGTTGGCCTGGCTCTAGCGTTTGCTCAGGCAGCATTGCCAATGGAGGCGGTTTGGGAGGCATTGCCCTTGACTACAGCGCAGGCACCAACAAGGTATTTATGGGCGGTGGCGGTGGCGGCGGTCAGCAAAACAACAACAATGCCACGGTAGGTGGTAGAGGTGGAGGCATGATCATCATACGCGCCAATATAGTGACGACTAGCTGTGGGGGAACCTATGGCTTTTTGGCAAATGGTGAAGATGCTTCTATCACGGCAGGAAACGATGGCGGGGGTGGCGGGGGTGCCGGTGGTGCCATACTGCTTGAAGTAAACCAATACAACTTACCTTGTGCTATAGTAGCCCATGCCAATGGTGGTAATGGAGCCGATGTTGACGATGGCGCTGCACATGGTGGCGGTGGCGGTGGTGGAGTAGGTCCTTTACTCGTGAACAATCCCCCTGGTACACCAGCAGTATTTAGTAGCACTCCTGGTATACCAGGAAACGACTGTAATGCAGGAAGCCCAGGCTGCGACGCTACTGGTACTGATGGAGGAACCTGTAGTAGCTGTACTGATAGCGGCTGGACAGTGCCTGGTACCACAATACCTCTACCTATAGAGTTAGGCAAATTTAGTGTGAAATTAACCAGTCAAAATACTGTTGACATTCGTTGGGTAACTATCAGTGAAAAGAATACTTCACATTTTATCATCGAAAAAACAACCGACTTTCATACTTTTAGCCAAATAAGCAGGACTGAAGCGGTAGGTAACTCCATTATTTTACAACACTATTCGGCACAAGACAATTATCCTCACAGTGGTATCAATTACTACCGACTAAAGTCGGTTGATATAGATGGGGCGACCTCTTACTCAAAGTGGCAAGCAGTCAATTATCAAAACACCACACCAAGTATTGATTTGTACCCCAACCCAGCCAAAGATGATATTCGCCTGGTAGTTAAAACCGGACAAGTGTCTCCAATCACTGTATATGTAATTAATCAACTAGGACAAGGACAACTCAAACAAATAGGGCAAACCAACCAGACAATGCAGATACTTGTCAACAAATTGCCCGCAGGTATGTACACAGTAATGGTGGTATATCAACAACAAAAATTTTATAAGGCACTGATTATCAACAGGTAGATCAAAAAAAAGACAAACCCTAAAACTAGTTAGTTTTAGGGTTTGTCTTTTTTTTGATTATTACTACATATAGCATTATACCTGTACAAACTCTGTTACTTGAGTAGCTTCTGTAGTTCGATATTGGGCGGACTTAGGACGAAAACCCAGCAGTAATACATCATCTACCTGAGATTCATTCCCAGCAATCATCCAGTCTTTGAGCTCATCTCTCAATATGAGTTGTTGAATATTTCCTGGCTTTTTATAAATAGTATGTAGTTTTTTTATCAATCTACGTAAAGTATATTTTTTATTTTCTTTGCCTCCAAACTGGTCTCTGAAACCATCAGAGAACAAGTAGAAAATAGGCCATTCGCCTTCTTCAGAAAAATCTACGGTGTGTGCTGTAAAAATTATTTTATGTTTCCTTCTACTATTTTTATTCCCTCCTACCCCACACCTGTCACCAGCTATTATAAAAGATTCATCGTCTTTAATGTATACCATTTTATGATGTGCTCCGGCAAAAGTCAAGGTTTGCGCCTTGTCGTCTACACAAATCACGCCCATATCCATGCCATCATGGTTGTCGTTATCTTGTTGATGTAAGACTTTAGAAATTTCCGTATTCAGATAAGATAAAATTTTCTCTGGCTCTGTGACCTGTTTTTTATCTACCACATCGCGTAGCAAGGTATTACCTAACATTCCCATCATAGCACCTGGTACGCCATGCCCAGTACAGTCTGCCACTACTACAATTTTTTTATCTTTTACTTCAGATACCCAGTAAAAATCGCCACCTATAATATCACGGGGTTGATTCAACACAAAAAACTCATCAAACATATTCTTTACATCGTCAGCAACAGGTAACATAGCTCTTTGAATACGCTTGGCGTAACGAATACTTTCTACAATGGCTCGGTTTTTTTCAGCAATTATTCTTTTTTCTTGCCCTATCACCTTTAGTTTCAAACGCAACTCTAATTGAGCAATTACTTGGGCAGCCAAGGTTTTTAATGCTTTTTTTTGAGCTTCATCCAGGTCGCGTGGGCGTTGATCTATCACACATAATGTACCCAAATTGAACCCATCAGGGGTAGTGAGTGGCATGCCAGCATAAAACCTTACTTTGGGGTGATCTGCCACAAAAGGATTATCGTGGAAACGGTCGTCTTTAGTTGCATCTTCTACTACAAACAAATCGGGGGTATGAATAGCGTGCGCGCAGAAAGATAGCTCTCGTGGTGCCTCTCTAGGCTCAAGACCCACTTTGGCTTTAAACCATTGCTTATCTTCTGCCACTAAAGACATTAAAGACACAGGGGTTTCGCAAATGTGAGAGGCGAGCTTTACCAGGTCGTCAAACTCTTGTTCAAAACCTGTATCCATTATATTATAGCGATACAACGCTTCTAAACGTTTTGGTTCATCAGGAGTGATGGGAGCAATTTTCATTTTATCAGCTTTTTATTCTACTAGTTGATTTGTGATTGTATAGTTTGGTTGGTGGATACTCCACCTGGTTTGCCTGACATTAAAAGGTCAAGTTGTACACTGCAACAATCATACAAGAGTTGTGGTGCTCATAGTAGAACAACTAAATAAGTGAATAGTTTTCGATATTTTAAACAATTAAACCTCACCTAACAAAAAAATTGTAAAATACCCACAACTGAGCAATCAACGGCAGGTTGTGAGCTGAACAAATAAAAAAGGGGGTTAGGCTGTTTTTACGACTTCTCTTTCTTGTACAATTTTTGCTTTTTGTACTTGTGGTGACTTGGGGCAAAAACCCAGCAGTAACACATCGTCTATTTGAGACTCACCTGCTATACTCATCCACTCGGTCAGCTCATCTTTTAATAGTCTTTGCTGAACATTTCCTGGTTTTTGATGAATATGTTGCAAAGTTTTGATCAACTTACCTAAAGAATATTTTTTATTTTCTTTGCCACCAAATTGATCTCTGAAACCATCGGAAAAAAGGTAAAATATAGGTTGCTCTTCTTCTTCAGAAAAATCTATGCTATATGACGTAAACTCTGCTCCCTGCTCTTTTTTACTGTTTCCCCCTACTCCACATCTATCACCCGACACTATATAAGTTGCTCCTGCTTGTACATATACCATTTTGTGGTGCGCTCCGGCAAAAGTCAAAGTTTGGGCTTGGTCATCTATACAAACTACAGTCATATCCATTCCATCATTGTTATTGTTCTCCTCCTGGTGCAATACTTTAGATATTTCGACATCCAGGTAAGTCAAAATTTTCTCTGGGTTAGTCACTTGTTTCTTGTCTACCACATCACGCAGCAATGTATTGCCCAACATTCCCATCAAAGCACCTGGCACCCCATGTCCGGTACAATCTGCTACCACTACTATTTTTTTACCTTTTACTTCCGATATCCAATAAAAATCGCCTCCTATAATGTCACGGGGTTGATTAAAAACAAAGAAGTCGCTAAACAACTTGTGTACTTCATCAGTAGCAGGAAGCATGGCTCTTTGAATACGTTTGGCATAACGGATGCTTTCTACAATGGCTTGATTTTTTTCAGTAGCTTTTCTATTTTCGTGCGCAATGGTCTCTAACTTCAGACGTAACTCCAACTGAGCTATCACCTGAGAAGCCAAAGTTTTTAAGGCAGTTTTTTGAGCTTCGCTTAAGTCACGGGGGCGTTTGTCTATTACACACAATGTACCCAGGCTGAAGCCATCAGGGGTGGTGAGAGGCATGCCAGCATAAAACCTGATATCGGGGTTTCCGGTGACCAATGGATTGTCATGAAAACGCTCATCTTTGGTAGCATCTTCTACAATAAATAATTCGGGTTTGTGAATGGCATGCGCACAAAAAGCTTGTTCACGAGGGGTTTCTCTGGGTTCAAGTCCTACCTTGGCTTTAAACCATTGCTTATCTTCTGCTACCAGAGACATTAAAGAAATGGGCGTTTCACAAATATGAGAAGCAAGTTTGATCAAGTCATCAAACTCTTGCTCAAAATCTGTATCCATAATTCTATAGCGATACAAGGCTTTCAAGCGTTCTGACTCATTGTTAGTGATGGGAGCAATTTTCATTTTATCAGTTTTTTATTCTAAATAAGTTCGTTTGTGTTTGCTCAGTTGAATAGAAGGGATTGGTTGTAAGTATATAACAATAAACAAAGGAGGATGGTTATAAGTATTTTTACTTAGTCAATCAAGTGCTGTTACTCACTTAACTTTGTTTCCCCTTTCAGGCTCACCAAAACAATGTTCATCAGGTTATTTATTTAAAGTTGTATCCTACATTTTTTTAATAATTACTTACTGACCTTTCGCAGGTCAAAAATTTGTTTCATGTGAAAAAATAACACTCAGCAAAATACGCTTATAAAAAGCAGTGATTCGAGTATCTGTGAGCCATTACTTCCCCGAATCAAGTTCGGGATCATGGATTTTCTACAGGTAAAAAAGTAATCAAAAAACCTCCGAATCAAGTTCGGCTCGCAGCTCCGAGCTTGCTCTCGGAGAGTTCAAGCACCGCAGCTGTAGTTTGTTTCGCCTAAATCTGTTGCACTACGCCGAAACAGCTCAAACTCGCCTGCGGCTCAAACAATGATCTGTTTTTACGGCTTCGTTTCACAGATTCTTAACGGCAACAAACTAAGGCTGAGTCCAGCTGACGCACTCATAAACCAACACTGTAATTATTATTAAACAAAAAAAATCACTGCGAAAGGTCAGTTACTTATATATTTTTATGTAGAAACAGGTCTATAATCACAAATAGGGAGGTTTAGGAGCTAAACATATGTTGTCTATACAGTTAACCAGGCTTGATCATCACAAGTTGGCGAGGTTCGATGAATTCAAGGTTTTGGGCGACTACTTTAACAAAAAAGCACATGAGTGTTTTTACTCACAAACCATAAAGGTTTTTTACCTAGTATCAGTTATACTTATTTGGTAAGTGCATACACCCTATCTACCAACCACTTCCTTAGACGGTTAACTACTTGATTATCCATACAATCATATTGGTTTTTGAGGTTTTTTAGTATATTTACCATTCGGCAAAGTGCTCACTAATTTATGAGAAAGTTTATCTGGATTTTTTTAGTTTTGGTAGCTTCTGTTTTTATCTATCGCATTGCGGGCGATAAAAAAGAGAAAATGCCTCGTTTAGAGAATCGCTCTATTCAACGGGATCATGTGCAAGCAGTGAACAATACTGGCGAAAATACTGCCTTGAAAATTGACGAAAAAGCCACCTCACTGGCACTTATCTTAGGCGGCATGCCTTTCAATACAGCAGGCAATCAAATGGTTACCCGTATCTTTGATCAAAAAGCTACCAAAACCCACATTACTGCCATAGAGGGCATGTGGAAAACGCTTGAGGCTGATCGTTTGAAAAAGATGCGTACCTGGAGTTCTTCTGCGATCGATCATCTGAACAACACTTCGCATCAGTTAATATACCCTTTAAGTGGTCCCGATTTTTTACACGCTTATACTTTATTCCCCAATTGCGACGAGTACATATTGCTGGGAGCTGAGCCAATCGGTACATTACCTGCACTTAAAGACCTCAAAGAAAATGAATTGAATGCTTATTTGGGTAATGTAAGAAATGCCTTGCGTCTTTTCTCACAACGAGGATATTTTAGCTCTGTAGACATGCAACAGCATTTAAGTAAATTAGGTGTATTGCCTGTGCTGAATGTGCTGCTTGCCCGCACTGATAACCACATAAGTAATATAGAATATGTAACGCTGGATAAACAAAGCATAGAGACGGTGATTGATGAAAATAAAGCTGCTCAAGCAGAAAAAAACAACCTCAAAGGGGTAAGAATAGAGTTTTTGAATGTAGCAAAAACCAGAAAACAATCTTTGCTTTATATCCAAACTGACTTGAGTCAGGAAAAAAACCAGCAAGTAGTGACTCAACTAATGAATGCACTTAACCACCCTATTGCCATGCTAAAAACTGCTGGCTATTGGCTGCACCAACCTGGTTTTGCTACCTTACAAAAGGCAATTTTAGACCATGCCGAGGTGTGTGTACAAGATGACTCAGGTATACCACTACAGGCTTTTGCCAAAGATGCCCAAAGGTGGAGTTTATCGTTTTATGGCCGTTATGTAGGGGCACCAGCTATGTATAATAAGTTATACTACCAGAAAGGCTTGCGCCAAAAATACAATACACGCCAAAATATCAAAGCCCTGCCTTTTGCGTTTGGCTACCTAAAGCAAGGTGCCAATTTGTTGGTAGCAACGCGTAAAAAATAAGGAGACCTTGAAGTTTTTAAAATAGTCTGCACTTTATAGTGATACCAGGCAACCCAACTTATGACTTAGCATCATGGTCTACCAACTGGATAAATACAACGCATCACACCTTCTATAAAAACACAATTACAAACCAAAGTAGCTGCATAAACTATGAATTATGGATTGTTGAAAAACGACCGAAGTCCCTATATTATGGGATGGCTAAAAAGTGTACTAATTTTATTATGCACCATACAAATCACCAGCACTGCCTATGCCCAAAGCCGCAATCGGGCGCAAATAAAAGCGCGTGCCTGGCAATTGCTCAAAAAATATGATCCTAACGGATACGCTATAGTCAAAGCATATTATGATACTCCTGCATCGTTTCGAATAGGCAAAACCAGCGTGAGCCTGGGCAGTAATATAGATTTTGTAGCGTTTATGAACGGTGCCACCGACGCAGACATAGCCAAAGATCTCAACACAGTGGTACACGAGATTTGCCATTTATACACCCAACGTCTTGCTTACCAGACTTTGCGAAAAACACCACACCTTTATAATCGAAACAAACACTATTCTTTGTTTTTTATTCACACTCAACAATCGATATTGGTCACACAAACGCAAACTTTTCCAAGCAAAGAAATTGCCCAGATTGTACCCAAAGACCTACAAACATTCAGGTTTGCTACCTACATTTCGCCCTCGCAAAAAAGCCAGGGAACTCAGTTAGAAGGAGTGTATGGCTTGCTCGACGAGCTAAACGCCTATTATCAGGGAGCAAAAAACTCTATGAATTTGTATAATTATTATACTAAAGAAACCAAACAAACCCCTGCCGATTGGTTTAATTTTTTTGCAGAACTAGACGCTACTTACTATGCCTACCTAGAGTTTAAGTTTTATATTCTCAAATATATGATATGGGCTAAAAAACGTCACCAATTGGTATATATGGGCATTTTGGGCAACCATAGCTTCAAAAAAGCCTACAACGCCATAGACAAGGGGTTTGGAGAACTTATTGAACAATATTTTGCTTTGAGAAAAAAGATTTTGAACCAACTTAAAGAAAAAGGGCATAAGGTACGCGAAACCGAGCGCTATACTTTTATTGATAACAGAGGTAGGGGCAATTTTCGTAAACCTTATCAATTGCTTAAAACCGAGCTGGCAAAACCTGAATACCAACAAGTGATGCGCTTATTGAAATAAAAAAGAGGCTATCTCATAAGTCAAAGGCTACCAAACTTTATGAAGGAAAAACCTCTTTTAAGAAATTTTATACCTACCAGACTTTAAAAACCTGCCAGGTATGGCTAGTATTTAGAAGAATATTCTCCTAAAACCTATTATGAGACAGCCCCCATCAATTCCTCCCCTCGTACTCGCCAAAAATCACTTCTGAGTGTTTCATCATCTCGCGTATTTTTTTTTGGGTGCTTTTGGTAAAGGCATTCTTGATAAGAATTAATACTTGTAGTCTTTTGAGGTTGCCCATTTCTTTGGGCAACTGGGTTAACTGGTTTTCGTACAGGTCTAAACCCTGCAGTTGGGTAAGTTCGCCAAACTCTGACGGCAACGCTGTAAGCCTACAGTAACGCAAACCCACAATGCCTAAACGAGGCAACTGCTTAAGTTGTGAACAAACCATTTTGAGGTCTAGGTTTTCGTTGGCGCTTAGGTCTAGTGTAGTAAGGCTTTTGATTTTGCTTACTTCACTAGGCAACTTAGTCAGTTGATTTCCTACTAGGTCTAGAGTTTTTAGTTGCTTAAGCGAATGGAGATTGTCAGGCAACACCCAGATTTTGTTCAGCTTTTTGGCTGCCACCAACATTTGTATACGTTTGCTATTTAAACGGGTAATTTGGTTGTTGCCTAAGTCTAAGATTTCCAGGTTAGACAAGGTGCCCACCTCTTGTGGCAATGATATAAAGTGATTGTCAGATACATCTAAACTAAGTAGTTCTTTGAGGTTACCAATAGAGTTGGGCAAACCAATAAGTTCATTGCCTGACATTTCCAGGTACTGTAGTTTAGAAAGTTTACCTATAGACGCTGGAATGCGCTTGAGTTTGTTAAAGTGCAGGGTGAGTTTTTCAAGGCTTGACAGTTTAGTCACTACCTCTGGAAATACTTCAAAAGCGTTCCACTTGATATTAAGCTCTTTTAGTTTTTTGAGTTTTGCAAGGTTTTCGGGGAGGGTGGTTAGGTAGTTCCACTGCAAGTCGAGCACCCGCAAATGCTTAAGTTGGGCTATTTCTTCGGGCACATTTCTAAAATAGTTTTTGCCCAAGCGTAACACCTGTAGTTTTTTAAAACGCAAGACCCCCACTGGAAACTGCCTAAAATGATTGACTTCCAGCTCAAGGCTTTGGATGTTTTTGAATTGAAAAAGTTCTTCAGGTACTTTTTCAAGCAAGCGGTTTCTGAGCTTAAACTTAAATACACTGTCGGGGTTTTGTAGCGCTTCTTTGAGCGTAGTGTACACTTTTGCCTCTAGTAATTCATCTTCAGTCAAGAGCTTGGTCTGCCCCAGCGTTTGTGAGGGTAATAAAAACAGGCAAAAAATTGAGCAAACAAGTAAATAATGAATTTTATGATAATACATGGTTTGTATTTAATGGCTATACACAAAAATAGGTCAAGAATGAAGATTGTCAAGAATTTAGTTCATAAACTTGACTCTCTCAAACGACTAATCAATGAGCTTGTTTCACAGGTAGTCAGACTTATCAACAAAGCAAATGTGAATTGTGGATAACTTTTGTTAACTTCGACAATACAATTGTCGAGATTTCGAACATAAGGCTCACCCACCTACGGAGATAAAAACTATTCTACACTGGCAAATCATCACTATTGTCTTCCTTTTTTCCTGCACAACAAAGAACACTGGTAGGGTTCAAAGATAACCACAATCACACGTATGGTTATGCCAAAAATCCACGAAGGAATAGACAAAATAACTTTTCATTGGCACGGTAATCTTTCCTTACTATTCCTAAGTACAAAAATAGGTGCCTCTCTCTTTTTATTGTAGATGATGTACTATAAATCACTTTCTTCTGCGATAAAATAACCAAACAACTTCTCAGATTTTATATACAATGGATATTATACAAATACGGCAACAACTGGAGGGCCATCACCAGGAGAGTTTTGCCTGGGCACTCAGGTGTTGTAATGGTAATCGGGAAGAAGCAGAAGATTTGCTACAGTCGTCGTATTTGAAAATACTGGAAGAGAAAGCAAGGTACCGGCAACAAAAGGCACAATTTAAAACATGGCTTTTTACAATCATAAGAAATACAGCCATTGACTTTTACCGCAAAAAATCCCCTCACCTTATCCAGTTGAATGATGCGTTAAGTGGTCATATTGATCTGTTTACCCACCAGGTTGACGCAAGCCCACAAGATCAGGAGACACAGCTTATTTTTCAAACCATGCTTAAGCAACTGTCTGCCCAACAGCAACAAATATTGCACTTGGTGTTTTACCAGGACTTAAGCATAGAAGAGGCAGCAAAGGTTATGGGCATTACTACTGGCACTGCAAGAACTCATTATGAACGTGGTAAAAAACAATTAAGAAAAAGACTAAAACAGGCAAACCTCACCCGTGACTTGTTTTAAAATTTATATTTTACGACTCAATAAAAAATAATAAGTATGGCTGCTAAACCCTGGAAAGATTCCGAATTA
The DNA here is from genome assembly GCF_947493425.1 of uncultured Microscilla sp. Taxonomy (GTDB): domain Bacteria; phylum Bacteroidota; class Bacteroidia; order Cytophagales; family Microscillaceae; genus Microscilla. Next base: position 42,242 of record NZ_CANLRP010000033.1, read on the forward strand.
AAAAACTTATTTAAACAACAAAAAGAAACAGAAGCTGGGTTTACCCCTGGTTTTGACAGCATTTGGGAAGCTACCTTGAAAGCATCGGAAATAAAGAAAAAAAGCAAGTGGCGGTTTTCTCTGGTAGCGGCGGGGTTGTTGATTGCCTTGAACATTGGTATTTATCAACTTGCCCAAAGCCCATCTACGGCTCCTATGCAAGCTACTCACATTAGTCAGTGGCAGGCTCCCTCTAAAGTACTGTTGCCTGCTACTTTGGCAAGCAATCAAGAAGCAGTAAAAGGTACTGTTAACACCAAGCACCAGGCAAAGTATAGTATTTCTGACTGGCAACCTCCTTCTGACGATTTGCTTCCTACTGGCGTTAATACTTATTACTAAATACAACAATATGAAAAAGTTTTTTACCCTATTTATTCTAGTATTGGGTTTGGTACAAATTGGTTGGGCACAACCACCCAACCAACACCGTAGCCGCCCCCGTCAGCCTCATTTAAAACAAGGTTTTTTCCCACCAGAAATGGTCATGCAAAATCAGCAAAAAATAGGATTGACTACAAGCCAGCAACAATATATCAGCAACGAAATGCAACGTACTCAGGCAGCGTTCAATAAGTTGCAGTGGGCGTTGCACCGGGAAATGGAAAAAATGCATACGCTTACTCAACAAACCAAGGTAAATGAAAAAGCAGCCCTTCTACAGCTTGAAAAAATACTTGCGCTTGAGCGCCAAATCAAAAAGCAGCAACTGAGGCTTATGATCAGGATTAAAAATCAGCTTACCGACAAACAAAAGGCAACACTTAAAAAAATAGCCCCACCACATCGTCATAAGCGCTAAATTTAGGCTTCTTGCCAAAAAATGCGTACCTTAAGACACATTGAGCCAAACGTTTGCCTAATTGATCAGGCAAACGTTTTTTATTCATTATTTTAGACTCCACTGCACGTTGTCTAAATCAAATTACCACCACAATGTTTTTTAAAAAAAAGAAAAAAGGAATACAAGCTGACGACAAAGTATGGATAAGCAAAGTTGCGAAATTTAAGGGATTGTACAGGTTTTTGGAAAAAATAACCGAAGCAGGCGCTATTGTATTGATTGTGCACCATTTTGATAATACCCAGCAGGAGGTGCAACTCATGTTAGAAAAGCTTGAAGTATCGCACCAGACTATAGAAGCAAGCGACATGGTGACCAACCCCACCAATATTTTTGTAATCAATGCCCACAACTTGTCACAACTCAGTACATTGCCTCAATACCTCGCCCATGGCAACCAATTACAAGTGATTGTTTCTGAACACTACCCAGCGTATGAACGCGACCAGGAAGTATTGCAGCAAATCAAAGATTACTTACCCAATGCCCCTATTTGTTTTTTTACCTCGCTCGATGAGCCTTTTATGCAATTATTTGGTAGCGACCGCATCATAGGTATGATGGAAAGTATGGGAATGGATGAAAATGAAAGTATTGCCCATAGCATGGTTACCAAGGCGATCATGAAAGCACAACAAAAAGTGGAGAAGCACGCGTTGCAAACGATCTATACTGCTTCACAACAAGAGTGGTTTGATAAGCGTGAAATAAATCACTGATTTTTTGTATACATTTGGGCATGCATACGGTTTTTCAAGTGGTGTGTGTTTGGTGGCTGGTGTTTGCTACAGCCTTACCTATACAGGTATTTGCTCAGGCTGACTCAGCTATCCAAGTCCAACAACCAACTTATTATTACTGTCCTCCCTGTGGTTGCAACGCTGACCATGTCGTATATAACCAACCAGGGGTTTGCCCTGAGCCAGGGTGCAAGATGAAACTGCTGCCTTCTAAAAACGCACAGGTGGGACGTATTGCTTTTGTGTGGACTCAGGTAAGCGCCAAGCGCTGGGCTTTTGCCTTTTACAAAAACCTCACGTTGCCCAGTATTATCCAAGGCTTGATTCTCGCTTTTATTCTGCTATTTAACTTCAGGAACAACCGACAAGCCAATGTGTTTTTAGCCATCCTGTTGTTTGCCATCTCTTTTCATAGCTTCAGGTACTATGTCGCAAGGCGTATCTTTTCCCTTTTACTTTCAGAGTTGCTCAATCAACCTGACTATCACTTTGGCAATCTTTTTATCCCCTTTTCTTTTATATTTATTATCGGTCCGGCTCTGTATTTTTATGTCAAAAGCCTTACCCTACCCCAGTTTAGGTTTAAGCGCAAAGACTTGGTTCATTTTATACCTGCTACCATTACTCTTATGGTGTACCTGGTGCTTTGGCTGCAAAGTTTGCCCAAGTCTAACCACCACAGTTATTCACAAGCCTACCTGTTGTTTAACTCTGTAGAACAAGTAGGTGGAATATTGTCAGGGTTGATATACAACCTCTTGGCTTTTCGCCTGCTTAAAAAACATCGTCGTATTTTACCCCAACAATTTTCTAATACCAATGCTATTACGCTCAATTGGCTACAAGTAATGATTGTACTACTTACTTTGGTGTGGTTGGCTTGGTTGGTTATTGCCTTATTCAATATTCAGGTATTTAGTTTTGTGCTCGACTACATTGCTTTTTACCCTTTACAAATATTTTTGGCCATTATCATTTACATCATAGGGTTTGCCGGGTTTATTCAACCTCAAGTATACACCCCCAATATGGTAGCATCACTTGATGTTGCTCATCAAGCCTCCTCTCTGGAAAATACAGCAAATACTGAAAAACAAGCAAGTTTATCACAAAAATCGCCTCATATCGATAAAGTTATCCAAGCAATGGAAAAAGAGCAATTATACCTTCATCCTACGCTTACACTCAATGAGTTAGCGCGTCACTTACACCTATCGCCTAAAGTTTTATCACAAATATTGAACAATGAACTAAACAAAAACTTCCATGACTTTGTAAACTACTACAGGGTAGAAGAAGTAAAACAAAGGCTATTAAATCCACAACACCTTCACTTAACTATACTAGGCATTGCTTTCGATGCCGGCTTTAACTCCAAATCTACCTTCAATCGCATTTTTATGAAATTTACCCAAATGTCTCCTAAACAATACCGCAACCAGCATCTTTGATTATTTTCACTTTAAAACAATCAAGCATGGAAACTTTACGCAGCACCCCATTTATAATTACTTATCTCGATGCTGTCAACAAATTACTCGTAGATGTTTGGCAAGAAGGTTCTCAGGGCATGAACCCTGAAAATTTTAAAACCACCCTGACTCAGTGGAAGAAGCTGGTCATTGAAAATGCGGTAACCGCAGCATTGATAGATGCCCGCCAAATGAAGTTTATGATAGACCCAGACCTACAAGAGTGGTCAGGAGTGTATATAGCTGCTCCTGCAGCTAAAGCAGGCTTAAGAAAGATGGCCACCCTGCTGCCTACGTCTATTTTCGAAAAAGTATCGGTACAGCAAACCATCAATGAACACCCTGATCGGGTACAATTAAAACGGCAATACTTTGACTCTGAAGATGAAGCTAAGCAATGGTTGCTTGGCTAGTACCTTATCCTCTAAGTAAATGCACTATTTATTTTGGATGAGATTTGTTCTCTGACGAACTTCAAAAATTGAGCATAGTTAGTTTACAATTCCGATGCATATCGGAACCGGAGCTACGCGATAGTTTTTAAGTAAAGTCAGGGTGCGAATATCGCCGAAATAATGTGTCAGGTATTTAGAGGTTGAGGTACTAGTGCTATTCCCTTCACCTATGCCATATACTGTAACTAAATTTAATACAACAATATGGAAACCTTAAAAGAAAATCGATTCTTCAAAATTTATTTTGACAAAGAACAAGAACTAATCATAGACGAGTGGTTGCCAGAAACCCGGCACATGACTATAGATGATTTTAAGGCTAACTTGATGCTATGGCTTGGTTTGGTAAAGCAACATCTCCCCAAGAAAGCGATGATAGACGTACGTAAGATTCAATTTATGATAGAACCTGAGCTACAGGAATGGACAAGCCAACATGTGCTCATGCCTGCTTTTCAAGCTAGTTTACAAAAAATAGCCACAGTGCTTCCCTCGTCTCTTTTTGAGCAAGTATCTATACAACAAGCATTGGAAGAACCCAAGGCAACAACTCAAAGGCGTTTTTTTGATAATGAAGCAGAAGCCAAACAATGGTTGTTTAGTGAATAAAAACCCTGTAAGATACATGGATACTATACTTAAAAATCAATATGTTACTATCTATATTGATCGGACAAAGCTACTCATCAACGATGTCTGGAATACTACATCTGCTTCTATGTCTATCAATGATTTTAAGGATATCTTGTACGCCTGGAAAAACTGTATCATTGAAAACAGGTTAAACAAAGCTTTAATTGATGCCCGTAAAATGGCTTATTTAGTAGCTCCTGAAATGCAAACTTGGATTGCTGACAACATCAATGAACCTGCCCAAAAAGCAGGGTTAAGGCAAGTAGCCACCATATTGCCCTCAGGCGTATTTGAAAAAGTAGCGTTGACACAAACGATGAAGGAGTTTCAACAGAATCAGAACTTTCAGCGTCAGGTATTCGACAATGAGCTGCTTGCCAAGGACTGGTTACAGTTATGATATAAACACAAACCCCTCATTGTATCTAGAAGCAATGAGGGGTATAACAATACTACTCTTCAATTTGTTTGGCTATGCCTTTACTATCGTTAATTAAAAATATAACGGACGCCTACCTGTGCTCTCCAACGAGAGATAAGGCTGGCGTCATTTCTGAAAGACTCAGTAAAAGTATTGGTATATTGATACTGAGGGTTGCCGTTGGCATCGTTGCCTACAAAATTGATGGGTTGAGCAATGTTAAACACTTGGCGTACTCCCCACCTGGAATTGAGCAAATTACCCAAGTTCAACACGTCTAAACTTAACTGTAGAGTATTGCGTTTGCCACCTACTTTTACATAAAAATCCTGCAAAATTCTAAAGTCTATATTGTGAAACCAAGGACTGAGGGCACCGTTTCGTTCCAAAATTTTGCCCCGGTTTTTACTCATATAAGAGTCTTGCTCGATAAAAGCGTTCAGCTCCGTCCATTGTTGGGTGGCAGTTTTGGTTACATTACCATTCGCATCCCGAATGTCTACCAAGTTGATCTCACTTTGACTGTTAGGTACATATACCAAATCATTTGCAGCTACCCCATCGCCATTCAGGTCGCCAGAGTAGGTATAAGAGTAGCGTCCGCCTCGTCCACTTTCGTAAAACAAGGCAACACTGGTCGCAAAGTTTTTGGCATATTCTTTACGGTAGGTCAATGAACCAATAATACGATGCTTGAGTCCAAACTGAGAAAAGCTCAAGTTGGGTTGATTGGGGTTGCCCTGTATGGGGTTGCCTTCAAAAATAAATTGAGAAATTTCAGTAGAGATCAACATATCTCTGGAGTCAAGGTAACTATACGCCAGTCCTATATCCAGCCCACTTTTAAAGCGTTTTTTCAGCTGGGCAGTAAGCGACAACTGGTATCCTTTATTGGTATTGTCCAGTACATACGCACCCGTTACCTGACTATTTACTTTGTTGTTGGCGGCGTCAAACCCAACTCTACCATCGGGCAAAGTACGGGTAGGCGCAGCAAGGTTGGCATTTCTTACCTTTACCCCGTTCACATCTTTGCTATACAACAGCTCAATAGTTCCTATCATGCCCCAAGGCAGTTTTTGATCTACCGCCAGGTTGGTTTTCCAAACCTGAGGAAAACGAAAACCCTCGGCAGTAGCATTTACTACCCCTATGTTTGCAGGATCATTGCTGCCTCGGTTGCTTGCCTGATTGCCTATCCACACAAAAGGTACTCTTCCCGAAAAAATACCTGTTCCTCCCCTCAATTGGGTGCTTTGGTCGCCATTGAGGTCTACATTAAAGCCAAAGCGAGGCGCAAATAAAGGGTTAACGTTAGGCAACTTGCCTACGTCCAGCTGCTCGTCGTTGCCCTCATTGTCTTTAAAAGTAAGTGCCGTAACCAAAGGGTTAGACGTGATGCTTGAAAAATACATAGGAAAGTCGACCCGAAAACCAAAGGTCAGTTTTACATTATTGTTTACCTGGCGCTCTAACTGTCCATAAAGCCCTAACTGCCCTAAATCTACCTCTACCAACCTATAAGGTTGTTGTTGAAACTGTGCCACCTCTGCATTGTAGTCGCGATAAGCAGCGTTGTTAGGGTCAGTAGTAGCAAGAAAATCGGCCACCGAAGAAAAAGAATATCCACCCGCTGAGGCAGGCACCGGAAACACCCCATAGTAAAACAAGTTAAATGAGTTGTTGAACTGAAACATCTCGAAGTTTGCCCCAAAAGTCCAGGTATTTTTTCCGGTATAAATGGTAAAGTTATCGGTAAACTGAAAAACGTCTTGGTCGAGTACATTATTAACTGAAAAAGGTTCGTGCCCTACCGTAGTATAAGACAAATTGTTTTCGGCAATTTCGATGGTAGGAAAAGGGGCACTAAATGGAGTTCTGAAATCGCGAAACTGGGTGTACCCTACCACCAGGTTATTAGACATTTTGCTTCCCAAACGGGTGCTCAGCTCAGCTACTATAGAGTTGATGTTGTTGTTGATGGCATACCCCGAATTTCTAAAAGGCAAAGTGTTGACGCTGGGCGAGCGCCCTCCGGTAAAATTGATCGCAAAAGGGTTGGGACCTTGTTCTCGTACCGACTTAAGATAGTTATAACGCAAGGTCAGGCGGTTTTGCTTGTTGATGTTCCAGTCTAGTTTGGCAAGAAACTTATCGTTGGTGGTATTGTATACATAGTTTTCGTAAGGACCTGTTTCGTACCCGTATTGGTCGCGCAGGCGATTGCTGATTTGATCCATTACTGAGGCTTCTACCCTTGACACATTGACTCCAGCAACTCCTGGACGACTGGCTATAAAGTTAGAACCTGGGTCTTCGCGGCGTACCGATTCCCCATTGATAAAGAAAAATAGTTTATCTTTGATAATGGGACCGCCTACCCTAAAACCGTACTGGGTAAACTTAAGGTCTGGGTTGGTCACTTCTTCATCGGCTACTTTGTTTCCTATCATTTGTTCGTTTCTGATAAAGGTATAAACCGACCCCTTAAATTCATTGGTGCCACTTTTGGTAATGGCGTTTACCCCTGCCCCAGTAAAACCACTCTGACGAACATCATAAGGGGCTATGCTTACCTGTAACTGGTCTATAGCGTCTAAGCTCACCGGTTGAGCACTGGTTTGTCCGCCAGGGGTGGGAGCATCTAACCCAAACGAGTTATTAAAAATAGAGCCATCCAACGAGAAGTTATTAAACAAGGCATTGCGTCCCATAAAGCTATTGCCATCGCTTTGAGGGGTCAAACGTGTATAATCCTGCTGGCTTCGACTAATGGTGGGCAAGGCTTCTATTTTGTCGCGATTAATGTTAGAGGTTGCTCCTGTGCGGTCATTGTTAAACAACTGATCGCTCACTACTACTACTTGCTCAAGGGTAGCGGCATCTGCTTTTAGCTGAAAATCAACGGCTAGGTTTTGCCCTAATTTTACAAAAACATTTTCTTTTTTTTGCGGCTTAAACCCTACAAAATTTACCTGAAAACTATAAGGACCGCCTGGACGAAGGTTAGGCAAGTAAAATCGTCCGTTTGCCTGAGTTACTGCCCCATATTGGGTACCAGTGGGTTTATGTACAATTACGACGGTTGCCCCTGGCAAAGGTTCGTTTTTACTATCGGTTACTTTGCCATTAAAGGCGGAGTTGGTTACCTGAGCAAAGGTGGTGGTAAAACCAGCCAATAATCCAAGTATTGATACAATAAGCGTAAATCTTTTGATCATATTACATAAATATTTGTTAGAAGAAATGCATTCAATGCTACTGTAGTACTTGCACTTACAACAGAAGGGGCAAACCGTTGGGCTATTATATAAGATTTGACACAACTTCATTAGCCAAAGGGGTATACTATCAGCCAGCTATTTTAGGTTGTGTTTGATATCAATATAGTTGTAGTATCAAACATAAATTGCGCAAAGTAACAAAATATTTATATAACAATAATCATAAAGCAATACTAACCACGCATTTAGCTTAGAATAATGCCACTCTTAAGCTCTTTATATAATAATGGTAACATACAAGTGAATAAAAAACGGGCACTCATTCATCTTGTGACAGATGTATGGTGCCCGACATTTTCAACAGAGCGTGTTGATTATATTTTTAACAAAGTAACTTCATATTTTCTTAATTAATAGAAGTTAAGACAATAAGTGTACCTAAAAAATACTGCTCATTCCAACGATTGGATAACTACACACTTGCGTAAACGCGTGTCTATGGGACTACACTTTATAATTTAGGCTCTAACCATAAAAAACCTGTACACAACAAAAACAAACCAAAGAAATACGCTAAAGGTATGGGCTGATGCTGAGTAAGTGGTGTAACCGTATTTGAGTTGGCATTAGTAGCTTGTTGGCGTGCCCAATGGTCGTTGGCACGTATTTGATGAATAGTTTGCCAATTTTGCCAATCTTGCTCACCAAAAATATACAAAGGGGTTTGTTCGGTGGTATCTCCTTTTACCCGCAACTGATGCCAGCCTTGGTGTTCTGCCCAAACAGTTCCGTTCCACTTTTGATCAAAATTGACTTGGTTTTGTAGATAAAACTCCAGTACATTACTTGTTTTAGTAAGCGTGCCTACTGGCTGGGGTGTAGCCGTACTAAGGGTTAGTTTGCAAGACGCATTGACCTTAGGAAAAGCCGTGTTTATCTCCCATACGTGCGTGGGTATTTGTTTTTTGGCAAGTTTGCTCAACAGATGCGACCAATAAGCGGCATAATAACTGGGCTTGCCATCCAATAACAATTGGTAAGACTCGGCAATGAGGCTAATCCCCACCGACCCCAACCCAGTCACGTTGTAACCTACCAAGGCTTGCCCCTGTTGGTTTCGCACCAAGGCAAGCATGCCTAGTTTTTGTTGTAGCAAATAAGGCTGTTGCTTTAACTCAAAACTACCTTTTACCCCAAAATCATTTCCATCAACCATTGTTTTTTCATGCTCGATACGCCCCAGCGGAAAACTCGCCAAAGCAGTAGGCACCCTCCCCGATTCGTCGGCCTGAATGAGCACACCTAAGCCTTGATTTTTGATTGCCTGACGCAACACTGCCATTGTACCTGCTCCCAAGCCCTGGGCATATTCAGCGTCTAGTATCAACAAGTCTATTTGCTTGAGCAAAGCAGCGTTGAGTTGAAAACCAGTGGCGCTTTGATTGACAAACTCATCTTTGACCTTGTTTTTAGAAATAACAGAACGCACTGCTACCTGATGCCCTTCGGTGGCTAACCAGTTTTTGAGGTATTTGGTCTCAAACCGGGGAAAACTGTTGATAATCACAATGTTTAACTTTTGCTTGGGACGAATGTGTACTGGAACAGGTTCATTGTATAATGTATCTCCAGTGGGGGCTTTTACCAACACCCGATAGATAAACTGCCCGGCTTCTTTGGGGCGGTCACGCAGGGCAAAGTTTTCGGTCTGACGACTACCAATCAGAGCAGAGTCTACTGCACCACCAGGGCTTGCCAACACCAATACCACATTGGTATCGGTGGGGTTATGATAGCTCCCTTTTACCTGCCACCTGTCTTGGGCAATGGTTTCAGGGGCGTAGTTTACAGAGGTAAAACCTGCTGGTATGGGATTGAGGTGAAATACAGCATTGAACGATTTAAGCCTAGGCAAGTCATAGGTTTGTACTCCATCGCCTACTATGTGCAGTGTGCCCAGTTGGGGGTAATTGCGTTGAATAAATGCCGCGTCGGGGGCTTTGATTGTATGTTTGTCAATGGCTACCTCTTGATAACCAAATACGAGTACACTGTCTTCACGCTCACGCAGGCTGTCGACTGTTGCCGTTGTATACTCGTTGGTAAGCAAAATAGCGGATAAAGTTTTTTGGGTGGTTTGACGGGCAGGTTGCAGCCCTAACATTGCCAAAGCCAACACCAGACCTGCGCTTGCCAATAACCGCCCTACTAAATATTTTTTATTGGGGCGTTGCCAGGCTTGCCAGCTCAAAAATGCCCACATTACCAAAGAAACAACAGTTACTATCCAAAACATTTGGTGATTTACCAACCACACTATGCTGGTTAGTTTGATTTCTTCAGGCTTTATTTCTTCCAATCTCATCTGCCCAGTTTATTTAAGTAAATTTCCAACAAACGGTTTTTAACTTTGCGCTGGGTGCCAGGTTCGGCAGCTTTTTGCGGCAACGCACGCCACAAGGCATTGATAAGGTAAGGCAATACCCGGTTAATTTCGACAGGGGTGAGTTGGTCTTGGGTAAGCTTTTGTAAGGTTTTCAGAGCAGTCAAAAACTGTCCAGGTTTGTCTATAGCCACTGTAGCAAGCTCACTGCCTGCTGCCCTCAACCATTGTTTTTGCCTTATAGTGGGCAAAGTTATACGGTGGTTACGCCATTGCTCCAGCAGGGGCAATACCTTGCGAATATTGGGGTATAGCACTTGAGCTTCGGTGTTGCGCTTTTTATACACATTTCGGATGTCTTCCAGCTCGCCCTTGAGACGCTTTTCTTTTTCTTTGATGGGTGGGGGTTCAAACCCAATGCGCTCTACATATACTCTTGATTTTTGCTGAATTTGTTTGATGAGTTTCAAGGCTTTGTATTGGTAAGGCAACGAAGCTTTGGGGCGGTGGGTACGCAAATGTAGCTCTGACTGCCACATATTTACCAAGGCTTCTTTGAGCTGTTTTTTGAGCACTTCATCAAAAAATGTCGCTTCTTCCATCAAGTTGTGCAGGTGCATCACGCTGGTAGGCACGTAATCGTTGGGGTTGTTAGAGGGAGCCGCCGATTTAGGGCGGTGTTTGTGGTCTTTTTCGTTGCGTTTGAGTACTTCCAACGATGAGGTTCGTTTTTTCCATTGACTGTGCCCATGATCGTGGTCGCCGTGCCCATCGCCCTCGTAGTGAACCTCCGTAATTATTTTACCCGTTTTTTTGTCTTTGTAGCGCACCGTGTCTCTTTTGCCTTTGTCATCGTGCTTATGATGTTCGTGGTCGTGGTTATGACCATCGTGTCGCTCATCGCCTCCAATACTTACCTCGTACTCTTCGCCCAAAAATTTGCCATAGCGTAATCGTAAAATCTTTTGGTCTACTCCTATGCCATTACTTCTGTACTCAAAACTATCTCGTGGCATCGTGGCCTTATTACGCAACAGCTTTTCGGTATCAATAATCAATTGTCGCTGGCTCCGAAAATAATCAGGTAACTTGTTTACCCCATTGCCCATTTCGGCGGTCAATTGCTCGCGGGTGGTGTCTTGTATACTTACAAAAAACATCTCAGTACGTCCTTTTTGGGCTTGAGGGTTTTTATTGTCTATAGCCTCTACAAAAAAGTAGAGTTCGTCGCCGGGTGCCATTCCCAATTTTTGCAGGTTGAGTGTTTTATGCAGTTGATGGCTTCGCCGGCCAGGAACGAAATTACCAAAGCGTAGTTTTTGTTCTCTAAACTTGACCGATTCGCCCTGCCCCTTGCTCACGGTTGCCACTATGTAGGCATCGGTTACACCATAATCATCGGTTATTTTGGCATTAAAACTAATATCGATGTTGGGTTTAAACTCAAGTTCTTCATAATCATTGATCCCCGCAAGGGAAAGTTTAGGGCGTGTATCGGGCACGGGAGTCAAGGAAAAAAACTCGCTGCTTTGCCACTCATTTGATGCACTCAAAGCAGCCTTTTGGGTGGTTTGTCTAAACACCAGTTGATAAAACCCTTTCTCTTTGAGTCGCCACTGTGCTACATACTCGTTGGTGCGTTGTGGGTTGGGCTGCAGCCGTAGCGAATCGCCTGTATTGAATACAATCGCGGCTTGAGTGATGTCACCTTTAAAGCGAACTTTCCAACGAATCATGCTATTCTCTACAGCTTTTATATTGAGTTCGGGGGCTACTTGTGCGCCTAGTCGGGTATAAGCAGGAGCCTGCACTATAGCCTGTATGCTTTGAATACTGGCGGGTAAATGTTTGGGCAATTGGGTCGTATTATTTAAGGTGTCACTGGCTATGTTTTTTTGGGTGCCTTTGGGCAAATGGGCAACGCCAAAGTTAAGGGTAAATAGCAAGCTGGCAAGCATGCCACTACCCAATAAGGTAAGGGCGGCTTTGGGCAATTGATGGGGCAATGTGGCTTTTGAAACTGCTCCTAACAAGGCTAGACTCACTTTTTGCCGTTGCATTTTAGCAAGTAGGTTCAGGTCTTCTTCGGGCAAAAGCAACAGCTCACTGCTGTTTTCTAATGTAGGATGGTGTTTGTTTAAATACTGTGCCACGTCATACAAAGTAATTTGGCGCAAGCCCCGCCACCAAAGCAAACCTCCCCACACCCATACAGCAAGCAAAGCTCCTGTGCCAGTCAATGCTCCTGCCGACCAAGGTACCACCAAGTAGACAGCTGCCATTGCCAATACGCTAATACTCAATGCCCACAGTAGCAACTCAACGCTCTTGTACTTGCGCCACTTGCGTTGGAGTTTCGTAAGTTGTTGCCGGGCGGTGGCTTCTTTTGATTGGCTTATCTGGGTTTTGTCTGTATTCATGGTTCTTTTTATTGAGTATTCTCTAGTGATTTTTGCTGGTTGGTGACAAGCTTATAATGACTATTGCCTCGGTTTGCCAGTACTCTTTCTATCAACACGCCTACTGCCAACAGCCACCACAGCCACCCTCTAAAACTTTGGGTTTTAGTGGTCGGAACCGTTGATCGCCTTTGTTGGGCTATAGTTTGGGGTACTGCCTGTGTATTACTGAGTTGCCTTTGGTCAAACTTTCGTATTCGTGCTGTTGCCGTTGGATTGGCAAACAAGCATTGGGTAAGTTCTTCTAACAAACCAACCTCCAATACCTGAGGGTTTAGCTCAGGGTTTAGGCGTTGGCACAACCAATGCACCTGGGCTTGGCTGCTATCGCTTATGATCCATTGTGCTACATTTTTTGCTTGATAAAATAATTTTCGCGTCCCTGTTTTTTCATAATCTTTAGCCACAAGCTTTCCTTTTTTCAACACCACCAACCAATCAGTTTTGCGTGTAGCATCCAGTTTTTTTGTAGCATATACTTTTACCTCAACACCTATATATTCACCCACGGCTTGCAGGGCTGCCGCCAAATATTGCTGGTCAAGGGCGAAGTCATTATCGTATAGCAATTGTACGTTTTGTGCCTTGGGCTGGCGAATGGGTACCGTGTTTTGAGGAGCAGTGGCAAAGCTCACTTGTTGGCGTTGGACATTGATCAAGGGTAAATCTTTGATTTGAATAGAAGGTTGTTGTTTTACTTTTTCTTTGAGCAAATGAGTGCCTTCTTTTGTGCTGATGCCAATGCTCAACCAAAGGCTGTCGTTGGGCAACTGTAGGGCATCTGCCAAAAACACTTGTTTGCGCTCGATTGGTAAGGGCAACCATTGTACTTTTAGGCTTAGTTGGGGGCGGTTTCCTGTAAAATTTCGAGCAGCATTGGGGGCAAGTATCCATACCTGTTCGGGGGCGGCAGGCTGGGTGTCGAGTTCTCGCAAAAACGACCAATAATCAACATTGCTTGCTTTGGCGGAATTGGTAGACAAACTGGTTTTAATGGCGGTTAATTGCGTGGGCAATACTTCGGGCATACCAGGCTGGAGCAAATGAATAGCATAGCCTTTTTGTTGCAAAGAATCTATTGCCAAGCGTGCTGTGGGATGGCTGAGCATTGCCTCTTCGGTCAACAGCCATTGGGTGGGCAAGCGGGCGGCTTTTTTGGGCTGTTGTTGGCTCACATCCAGCAAGATAAATACGACAACCAACACCAAGCCTGAACGCAATAGGTACAATCCTGCTTCGTTGAACCGAATACTGCTCAAGCGGGTGTTTTCGGCAGCAATCATCCATTGCACACTGCCTACTTTTATGGTTTTGCCTGATTTACGGCTCCACAAGTGTATAATGAGTGGCACTAGCAGGCCTAACAAAGCCCAGAAATATATTGGTTGTTGTATAGTCATGAGTCAATAGTTTTTAGTCGGGAGTCCAATGCTGTTTCCTTAACAAAGCTTTTAGCCATTAGCTTTTAGCTTGAGCCTGTCGCAGATGGCTCAAGCGTTTGTTTGTTTAAATGCTCCATCCTTAAGGAAACAGCATTGGTCGGGAGTCCATAGCACTGACAAGGTGCAAGGTGCTAGCTACACCCTGTTCCATAGGTAACTACACTTTTATATCACACTGATTTTTAATAGTTTACAAAACCGACAGACGGAAGTCGATAGTCAATAGTTTTTAGTCGGGAGTCGGGAGTTTTTTGCTGTTTTCTTAGTTTTTATTGATCAGAAAGTAGTTGATGCGCCCTAGTGCATTGGGTACTAAATTTCTATCATATTATTCGGAGTCTTTAGCCCGCTTACTTTACTTCAAAAAGTAACGCGTAGCTCCGGTTCCGATATGCATCGGAATTGTAAACTAACTCTGCGCACTTTTTGAAGTGCGTCAGCAAACAAAATACCCTCGAATAAATAATATATTTATTTAATCCCCAGTGCACTAGTCAATAGTCGATAGTGGCTGACGCGTGTAACTAAAATCTTCACTAAGTAAGCTTTATTAGTCGAAAGCCCGTAGTTTTTCTCATAATTAAGAAATCGCTTTGCGCAACCATAAAACAATAGAGCCATAAAGCAATATAACCATTAAGCCATTTTTTAAAACCTCCTCTTCACCAAGAAATCATTCAGTGCCCTGTCTATTGGTTCGCCCATCGAGAATAAGTTGTAACTGATCTCTAAATCCAACATTTGAGTTTTTATTTTGTTCAAATGCTGCGCTAACTCTTCTTTGTATTGTTTGCGCACTTTTTGGCTGTCTACCTGTACCCTTTGCCCCGTTTCCAAGTCTTCCAATGTCACTGTTCCTTTATAATTTAGTTCCAGCTCATTATTACCCATGAGGTGAAAAAACAACACTTCATTACGTAAAGCACTCAATTGCTCCAGGGTTTTATAAATCTCGTTGCCGTGTTGGTACATATCGCTTATAAAAACAATCATTTCTTTATTGCCGCCTTGGTTATGGTACAACAAGGGGCTATCGTCTACCGCCGGAAATTTGCCCCCTGGTGTAATTTGCAACAACTCATATACAAAGCGGTGCAGGTGTTGGCGATGTTGCCGAGGGGCTAACTGCACCAGTTGGTTTTCGTTGATGGCAAACAAGCCTATGGCGTCGCCTTGCTCCAGGGCAAGGTGTGCCAACGTGGTAGCCATTAAACGAGCAAAATCTATTTTCTTAATCGAGGCTTTACTGCCTTTAGGCTGGTCTTCGTGCAACATAGAGGCACTGGCATCTATTACAAATTTGACTGTAATGTTGGTGTCTATTTCCGACTCTTTGACAAAGTATCTGCCTGAGCGCGCGTACATTTTCCAGTCGAGCAAGCGCAAATCATCGCCAGGCTGGTAGCTACGGTATTGACGAAATACCTGCCCTTGCCCGGTTTTGATGCTTTGGTTTTGCCCCAGCAAATAACTACCAATAATCATTTTACTCATGAGCACCAATCCGTCTACTGAGTTGAGCAACTCGGGCTGTAAAAGGTCTTCATATTCTTGTTGGTTTTTCATGTTTAGTCGATAGTTGGGAGTCAGTAGTCGGGAGCTTCTACAAGCTGTTAGTCGTTAGCCATTGGCTCGCGAAGCGATTTTTTTGTCATTCCGAATAACTGAGGAATCAGCTTGGTTTTCAAGCAACTAACCTGTTTTATAAAACACTGATTTCTAAATGTTTATAAATCATTAAATGGAAATACTATGCTGTTTGCTTAAGTCCTAGTTAGCTAAAGGTTGTAGGTACGCCTTTGTCCACAGCCCCGACAGGGGCAAGTCCTTAGATGCCGATGCATATCGGTGCTACACCCTGTTCCACAAGTAACCATACTTTTGTATCGCGCTGATTTTCAGTTATTTACAAAAAGCGTAGTTAGAAGTCTACAGTGCTGACGCGTATCTTAAAATATTCACCAAGAAAACAACATTGGTCAATAGTACCTTGTGGCTACCTCAAACAATCATATTTGCAAGTATGATAATCACCACTACTTTATTGCTCGCCAATGCTAGATATTGCTGCACACGAAACAGCCATCGACCATCGACTGAATGCTATCGACTACCATCTATTCCAGCCTACTCTTGGGCAAATTTACTTGCTTGAGAAGTTCGGCAGTGGCTTGGTCGGCGGTAATGCCTTGGGCTTCTGCCTTAAAATTCATTAGCACCCGATGACGCAAAACAGGATAAGCCATCGCTTTTATATCGTCTAGGGTAACAGCAAACCTGCCCTGCAACAAGGCACGGGCTTTGGCGGTCAAAATCATTGCTTGCCCGGCGCGAGGTCCTGCCCCCCAACGTACCCAATCTTTGACAAAAGTCACCGAAGTAGTATCGGGGCGGGTGGCACGTACTAACTTGTTTACAAAGGCGATGAGGTCTTGGGCGATGCTTACCTCACGCACTAGTTCTTGTACTTGTTTGATTTCTTTGCCCGACATTACGGGTTCAATTTTCACTTTTTGGGTGCCCGTGGTGCCTGTCAAAATCCCTAGTTCGTCTTGTTCGGTGGGGTAGCCAATCTGAATAAACAGTAAAAAACGGTCAAGTTGGGCTTCGGGCAAAGGGAATGTACCCGCTTGCTCAATGGGGTTTTGGGTAGCAAGAATAAAAAATGGGCGGTCGAGTTCGTAGGTTTTACCCCCATAAGTTACCTCAAACTCTTGCATTGCTTCTAGCAGTGCTGCTTGGGTTTTGGGTGGGGTTCGGTTGATCTCGTCGGCAAGAATAATATTGGCGAAAATAGGTCCTTTGTTGAACTTAAACACCCGCTCGCCTGTGGCTTGGTCTTCTTGCAAAATCTCGGTACCTGTAATGTCGGTGGGCATCAAATCGGGCGTAAACTGGATGCGTCTAAAGGGCAACTCTATGGCTTGCGACAGAGTGCGAATCATCAAGGTTTTGGCAAGCCCTGGCACCCCTTCGAGCAAGGCGTGCCCACCTGCCATAAAAGTAATGAGCAATTGCTCGATGGTGTCTTCTTGCCCTACTATTTTCTTATGGATTTCTTTTTTGAGCAAAGCCAGTTTGTCAATCAACTGTGTTACTTCGGCTTCGGTTGTTTTCATGGGTTATATGGGTATTAGGGGCTGGGGACTTGGTTCTGGGTGTTCCCGTCGCTCCCCTATTTATTATATGATTACAATTTCTTGTTTTTTTGGGTATTGGGTTTGGCGAAAACTGCTTGTTTTTACAATGCCTTTCTATACTTTATTTCGTCTTCAAGGATAGATACTATTACTTGGCAAAAGGGAGTAAATTTTCCTTCTTCATCTTTTGTATAAAAATGTTGTTTGAGTTGTTCCAGTTCTGAAACACTAAAATCATCTAAACCTATTACATTTTCATTAATCACTTTCTCTCTTGCCTTTTGTAGCTTTTCTACATTCAACCCCAATATATCTATAGTAGCTACTACATCTTGGTTTGCAGCATCTACAGGTTTTATAGCGCCATCATGATCATACACAAAATAACTTTCACAATTTCCCATTTTTGGGTGAACTGCTATTTCTTTATTACTTTTTTTCGCATCACAATGAAGTTTTTTAGGGTTGCTAGGCATCAATACAATGACCTTATCTTTTGCTTTGAGCACATCAGTATAAGGGTTAAGTGTTCCAAAGTTTATTGTATATAATGTTTCTATAGCCACATAGTATTTTTGGCTAATTGTATCCCAACTATCCCCCTCCTCGCATACATGGACAATCTGTTTCTGATCCCCATTGCAGGAAGCCAACAAGTTGCCATACTCGTACATTTTCTCTGGATACTTGTCCTCATCTTTGGGCAACAAATGCTCAACAATCGTGGTATGGTTATCAAATATTCTTTGTCCACAATAGCAACAAATGTGTCCTTGATCCTCCAATAAGTATTTGACTAAAAATGCTGGTCTTTGCCATTTTGATGGAGCTTCAGTAGCTTTCCAATTCTCAAAATCTTGTGGGGATGCTTGTTTTAAGATATGTTTCATCTGCCCAACACTTCTTTACGTTTGATAATTGCTAATTTTGCATTCAGCTCTCCATCATCTGCCAATTCAAAATCTTTCAATAGTTTTTCAATATGCAGCTTAGCTTTTTGTAAATTTTCCTTCCCTCCTGCACTTATCAGTTCTTGCACTTCTTCCCACACAGGATCAAAACCTTTAGGTCGAGCAGATACCCCCATTACTTCTTCTAAAATCCAGTTGACATCTCTGCCTAAAGTAGAATCGGGTTGCTCGCAGGTGATTTGATTGTTTTCGTTGCGAAACAAAAATATATTTCGGGCATCCACATTATTCAATACATGCGGCGAGTGGGTAGTCACAATAAATTGGATATTGGGGAAAGTAGCTTGTAGGGCAGGTAATACATTGCGTTGCCAGGCGGGGTGCAAGTGCAATTCTATTTCGTCTATCATTACCACGCCTTCGCCCTCTAGTTTATTCTCTAAAGCAGGGTTGGCAATGGTGAGGCGGCGGGCAATGTCGCAAACCAACATAATGAGGGTTTTCTCTCCGTCGGAGAGTTGACGAATATCGAAGTCTTGACCGTTTTTATTAACAGCTAAAAAAAAATCACTTGTTGTAAACTCAAAAGATGCTGATTCGCTAGTTTTGATGTGTAAACTTTTATATACATCGGTTGTTAGTTTACCCAGAAACAAATCTAAGGTATGCCTTATAACCTCTAAACGACTATCACGATAATTATAATCATTCTTATTTCTTATTTGACGAAGTTCATCATCTTCTACTTTTTTAAACCAACTAATGAAGTCGTTAAATTGACGTAAAGTGGGGGTCAAGCTATTTTTATAGGCGAAAAGCTGAGGGAATGGAGCCTTAAGGTTTTCTGGTTCATTTTTTTGAGAATGTATAAGGCGGTTAGTACGATAATAGGTTAGTACTGGAATACTACTTTTGTCTTGAATATCAATTGCATAATAGTCATTTATCACAAAAGAGCCATTCCAATACTTCTCAATACTAAACTTTCTGGATAAACTATCAATAAGACTAATATCTAACTTCTGTTTTGACTGAAAGTTAATGTCCTTATCAGTTACAGCAAGCGGAGGAATTGACACATCTAACTTTGCTGCTATAAATGATGTTTCTAAAAAATTAGACATAAGTTTAGCCAAAGCATCCAACACTGACGACTTACCCGAACCATTGGTACCAATAAATACGGCAAGCTTATTTTCAGGAAACTGGATTTTGAGGTGTTCAAATCCACGGAAATTATTTAGCTCTAACTCTTTGATTTTCATATCTTCTCTATCCAATATTTTTCACTCAAATGTACCTTTTTTTGAGTAAATGAATGTAACAAAAATAACTTTCACAATTTACTTGTTCAGTTTTTACTGGATACTGTTTTTTTAACTTTCTAACGGTGGCGCGCATCCCTGACCAGCCAAGCAAATTCAACACGGAGATATTAATGGTTGAACGCTCTACAATAGGGCAAGCACAAGGCGTTGCTCCTACCACTGCTGCTTTTAGGTGGTGCTTTTTCAGCCCAAAAATCTGACAGGTAAATTAACAATATAAACAACCAACTTTTTAAGTCAAGAAATTGAGCATTTTCTCATCTCCAAATACCAAGAACTTGTAGCTTATAGCTCATTGCTTGGGGCTATTCAATTCAAGCCGTCATCGCATACATCACTATATTCACCGCAAACTTGGTGTTGTCTTGAGCCATCCAACGCTTATTGCGGTGGTCGTAGTCCCATTCGCAGCCGTAGTCTTTGTTGCTATACAGTACCCCAATGCGCCCGTTTATCTCTATTGCCTTCAGATACTCATGCACCAAGTCATCACCCCAACCATTGAGCTCTTGCGAGGTGGCGGGAGGTCCTTCTTCAAACTTGAAAAAAATATCGTATAGCTCGTGGTTGTTGGGAATCTTCTTGAGTGCCTTTGCTCCAAAAATGTCTGCCATCTGTCGCTCAAACGATTTGGCAAACAAGCCGTCTATGTCGTGGTTGCAATCATCTACAAACACAAAACCGCCGTTGCGTACGTATTTCTCAAAATTTGCCCGCTCTTTGGCGTTAAACTGCACTAATTTGTGACCACTGAGGTAACAAAAGGGTTGGCTAAAGATTTTATCGCTTGCCAGGGGCACTACCTGCTCTTTGATGTCTACCGGAATGGTGGTGTATTCTATCAACGAGTTCATCATATTGGAAGGCATCCGCTGGTCAGTGTTCCAGTCGCCCGAATTGTATTGTAGGCGGGTAAAAGTAAATTTGTTACGGTTGATCATAAAGGTACTGGGGGCTTGGTTCTGGGAACTAGCGCTTCAGGCTTACAAACAAGTGATTAAAACCTAATACCTGAAGCAACAAAGAAGTACTAGGTACTACAAACCTAGTACCCAGCACCTTTTAGAAGGTACTGGGGCTTGGTTCTGGGAACTAGCGCTTCAGGCTTACAAACAAGTGATTAAAACCTAATACCTGAAGCAACAAAGAAG